>CAYYFK010000001.1:0-33703 GCA_964471565.1 Candidatus Woesearchaeota archaeon
CTAAAGATTTAGGTGCAGAAGTTATTATGCGTCCAGAAGAATTGGCAAGCGATACTGCCCCCACTATTCCAGTAATTCAACATGTAGTGGAAACTCTTGAAAAGGAAGGAGAAAAGATTGATGCAGTTATGTTATTACAACCAACAACTCCTTTCAGAACAGTAGAAGATATAGATGGGGCAGTTGAATTATTCAAAGAAAAAAATCCAGACTCTTTAGTAAGTGTTGATTCCGTTCCAGGACATTTTAGTCCTTTATGGCAAATTTCTCTAGAAGAGCATAATGAAATAAAACTATTCATGAACAAATACGATTCAAATATAAAAGATTTCAAAACTAGGAGACAACTTTTACCAAAAACATATTACAGAAATGGTGCAATCTATCTAACAAAAAAAGATGTTATTATGACAACGGGGGGTCACGGAGAAGCAGGATTATATGGAAAACACTGTATTGCTTATATAATGGATAAAGAAAACTTTGTAAACATAGATACTGAACACGATTTTAGAACAGCAGAATTACTTCTAAAAAATTAAAATTTAATTGTGTTTTCTAACCTAGTTGGACCATAGGAAAAAACTAAAATATTTTGATTCATTAATTCTTCAACCATCCTCTCCATATTTTTTAGCTGCTTATCTGTAGTCCTTCCAAATTCTCCAGAAGAAGCCTCATAAAAATAATTCTTTCCAACTGTTTTCTCAGAAGCATCATTACTAAATTCAACTCCATACAAGTGAATCTCCTTTGCTCCCAAAACAACAGCTAATTGCATCGCGCCTGCAGAACTAGTACCCCCACTATTGATCGTTCTCTGCTCTGGGCCAATTGATTCATGTTTTGTGATTGTTCTCAACATCAAATTAGGATATTTCGGTTCTGGAATTCTTTTTCCAAATTCCCCCAACCATCCAGCACCACCAGTACCTGCCCCAATATAACTAACATCTGGATGCGCAGTAGGTTTAACAAACTCAGGATGTTCTTTCATGTAAGTTTCATATTCATCTATAAACGGCTGTATTCTTTGTTTATCTGAAAAAAAGCTATCAGAATAAATAGCAGAAATACATCTTAAAGTACTAATCACTCCGGTACTTAAATCCAAAAACCAAGATCTTAAATGTGCGGCTTGATCTGCAGAAAAAAAGTAATCACCAGACTCTAATAACTTGCCTGCCCCATTAACTCCAATAATCAAATCTTCCTTTCTTTCAAAAAAATCAGTAAGTGACGGACCAGAACCAAGAACTGCGATCTTTCCCCCTTCATAAGTTCCCCTAACTTCATCAAGCATCTTTAAAAATTCCTCTAAATATTTCATCATCTAAACATGCATCCAGTCTAGTTTGCAACATAAACTCTCTTGACAATTTTTTGTGGCCCATTGTAGGAACTTCCATGCCATAATGATAATGCATAGCCAAACCATTCAAAGTCCAGATTGCTAAAGATTCAGGCATCTTAGCTATTTCCTCATCAGAAAAAATTTCTTTCTCTTTTAATATATTTACTAGAGCCTCTGTTTTCTCATAATCTATTTCATATGGTGAAAATCTAAACGCACCAACTTCAACATTAGGATCATAATCTGCTTCTTGTCTTTTTATAGTAAACATATCAATAGTATGTGCTAAATCTGCACTTGGCAAATCTAATCTAACTTGATCAAAATCATAAATAACCTCAACTTTATCCCCAACATAACCAATATTCTTCCATTGAAAATCTCCGTGTATCATAGAAACCCCATTTTCCGAATCATATGGTTCCAATTCATCAGCTAAGCTTAATAATCGAGGAATTTCCTCTCCTTTTATTCTTCTTTCTTCTTCTCTAGATGTTCCAGTACCTTCAACCAATTCAGCATCAAGCAGCCTAGTAAGTTCTTCTCTAGCAGCAACTATGCCTTTCCGACTTGGACAATGTTTAGAATATTTAAACTCCTTCCCTTCAAGTGCTTTCATAAACCGGCCATGCATTTCAACAGCAGAAACACATTGTTCTAAACTAGCATTTTGAATTTGATCTGCAGGCAAATACTCTTGCATAACAATATTCCTGCCCTCTCTCTCATAAATTCTTGATTTACTACACATTTCAAAAAATGCCGGAGTTTTAATACTTTCACTCAATAAAGCATCAGAAACTTCCATTTGAAATAAAACTTGTTCCTTTGAGAAATCTTCAACAAATCTTTTCCAGATATATAGGGAATCGCCAACATTTATTAAGTGAGTTTCATTTCGTTTCCCATTAAATTTTTCACCAATATTTTCTCCATAATGTACCTTTTTATGAAAACCAAAATAATAAGCAGTATCTTTCATAACCTCTAATAAAGACTCTTCAACCATAAAAAAAGTGAAAGATAGAAGATTTAAAAGGATTTCTAAAAGATAATTCTTCATAACACTTATAAATCAAATAAAAATCTCAATATTAAGGTGAATTTAAAAGAATTAACTGCAGAAAAAGTATTCATAATAGCAGACATAGGTAAAAATTTTATTCAAGAAGAAGAGGTTTTACCTACTGCGGTTTATCTAAGCAGAGCAAAGAGATTAATAAAAGCAGTAAAAGATGCTGGAGCAGACGCTGTAAAATTCCAAACTCATGAAGTAGAAGATGAACAGGCAGATATTGATGTAACTTCTCCACACTTCAAAGGATCAGATAGATACAATTGGGTAAAAAGAAACACCGAAGCCACTCCCTTAGAACAATTCTGGAAACCATTAAAACAATATTGTAATGAAATAGGAATAATCTTCTTTTCGACACCAATGAGCAAAAAAGCAGCACAAAAACTAAATGAACTCGGAGTAGAATTATGGAAAATTGGTTCTGGGGATATTCTAGATTTTGTAACCTTAGATTATATTGCATCAACAGGAAAACCCATAATATTCTCCTCTGGGATGAGCACAGAAGAAGAAACAGAGATGTCTCTAAACTTCTTAAGAAAAAGAGGGGCAGAAGTAGCACTTCTACATTGTGTTTCAAAATACCCCTGCCCTCCAGAAGAATTAAATTTAGGAACAATAAAACACTTCCAAAAAAAATATCCAGAATTAATTATCGGATTTTCAGATCATTCAACAAGTGTAGACACCGCCCTAGCTGCAGTTGTAATGGGGGCAAGAATAATAGAAAAACACTTCACATTTGACAGAGAACACTGGGGTTCAGATCATAAAGTTTCTTTACACCCAGAAGAACTAAAAAAATTAGTAGACGGAACAAGAATGCTTGAAAAAAGTATGGGTGTGCAAGAAAATATCCTACAGGAAGGAGAATCTGCCTTCAGACCCCTATTTAGAAAAACACTTGTAGCCAGCCAAGATCTAAGAGAAGGGACAATAATAACCTCCGACATGCTATACGCAATGCGCCCGCAAGCACACTTAAACGGTTTACCTTCTGAAAAATTTGAAGAAGTTGTGGGAAAAAGATTAAAAGAAGACCTTAGAAAATTTGACCCAATACAAAAAGAATTATTGGAATAACCAAATAAAAACAAAATTAAACACAGTTCTAACTAAAGCAATTATAACAAAAGGCAAAGCAACTAATGGTTCAAATAATAACAAAGCAAATCCCAACCCTAAATTCCCATTCTTAGAATTTGAAAATAACATATAAACAATGGCTTCTTTTTTTGGAATCTTCTTAAACCTAGTATACGCATAAGTAGAAAATCCTAAACCAAATATCAAAACACTAAAAACAACAACTAAAGGAATAAAGCTACTAAAATCTGCCAGAACTTTATCTATATTTAATCCAACAACAATATACGTTCCAATCCCTGTAACAACATTCAAAACTTCTCTAAAATCCCATTTGAGTTTATTTTGTAATGGTCTTGTCAATAAAAAGGGCAAAACTATCAAAGTAAACAAAGTTTTCACAACAACTAATGTATCTACACTCTCTCTAAAAAAGAACCACATTAATAATGGAGTAATAACCAAAGCAGAAACATACAAGAAAAACTGACTAAATAATGTTTTTTCCATATCTCCATCAGTAAAATAAGTCCATTTCATTATAGCAACAGCAGGGGGCATAAAAGCTATCAACAAAACTCCCGTTCTAAGCAAATCATCTTTAACAATAAAAGAAATCAAAAAAGCTACAATAAAATAAACAATATAGTTAAGAAAAAACATCTTTGAAGCAAATTTAAAATTGGCTCTTTCAAATTTAGGAGTTTTAACTCTCAAAAAGGGGATAAACATCATCAAGAACAAGAGAGGAATTATAAACTCTTTCAAAGCAGGAGCAAAATCGGGATATATTAAAGCAATTATTATTGGCAAAAGAATAAATAATTTTGTACTTCTAAAAATCTTCCCAATCATATAAAAAAAACTTTAACAAGATTTATATAAGTTATGAATTTTCCTTAAGAAATGAACATAGCATTATTATTAACTGGATTTGATATAAGAATAAGAGAAGCTACAAAGGTAACAGTTTTGCTTTTAGCTAAAGAATTAAAAAACCAAGGACATAATGTAGTAATTATCTCAGATAAAAGAAAACACCTAGTATCAGAAGAAGTTGTTGAAGGAATAAAAGTATATAGGCTATATGGAAAAAGTAAAAACACAGAACCAAATAAAATTCTAAACTATTTTACAGCTTTTCCAAAATCAATTAAATATCTAGAAAAGAGAGGATTAAAGTTTGACGTAATTCATAATTTCAGCTCTTCTCCTTTACTTGTTTTAAGAGGGTTACTAGCAAAAAAAGCTTCAAAGAAAGCAAAACTAGTTCATTCTATAAAATCTACACCAAAAAAAACAAAATGGGATGTACTAACAAGGATACTAAACTTCAGCGACACAATAACAGTTCAGTCAAATATTACAAAACGAAAATTAATTAGAGAAGGAGTTAAAAAAAACAAAATAAAAATAATAAACTCTCACATAGATACAGAATATTTCAAAAAAGCAAAAACAAAGAAAGAAAAAATGGTACTTTACTACGGGCCATTAGTAGACAGAAAAGGAGTAAAATATTTACTTAAATCAATACCCAGAGTAGCTAAAGAAACAAAAGTAAAATTCTACTTTGTAATCAAGCCAACAAAAATAAAACAACATTATAAAGAATTATTGAAAAATCCAGAAATTTCCAAACATCTTAATCTTATTGTAAGGCAAGCAAATATTCCAGAATATATTAACAAATCTGAGATAGTTGTATTGCCTTACCCAAATTTACAAGCAACAGAAAGCAATCCGTCTTGCATCTTAGAAAGTATGTCTTGCGGAACAGCAGTAATTTCTTCAGATTTACCAGAACTAAACGAAATTTTTGAAAAAGACAAAGAAATAATATTGACCAAGCCAAAAGATGTAAATGACCTAACTGAGAAAATAATAGAACTGTTAAACAATAAAAAGCTTAGAGAAAAAATAGCTTCAAATGGTTATGAAAAATCAAAACAGTTTGATGTAAAACTAATAACTAAAAAATACTTAGAATTATATGATTCACTTTAAGTAAATATTATCATGGAGGTCAAATTCTTCAAATGTAACTTCTTTTGTGGTTTCATTGACAGAGAAAATAAGAACAAAATGTTTATCCAAATGTACTCTTTTTAAATTTTGCATCGGAGCTCTCAGGTTTTTATAATGTTGTGGATTTAACAAAATTTCCTCTATCTTTTTAATGATCATGTCATATTGTTTTTTGTTCTTTTTAACCAATTTAGAAAGCTTTCTATCTAATTTCTCACTAACTATGAAAGAATACATTATTTCTCATATCTCTTTCTTAATTCAGAGACAGTTCCTACACGGATATGTTTCCCCTTAATAGTTTTATTTAACTTTTTAACATATTGAGGTCTTAGCTGGGGCTCTAAGAAACCTTCTTCATACTCTCCAACTACCAAATCAATAGCCTCAGATTTGTCCTTCAACCCATGTTTAGCCTTAACAATATTTAAAACCCGATTAGTATTTTCCTCTATATTTATCATAGCTTGTACCATATATCTCACATATATGCCATATATATAAACCTTTCTCTTTAGAAATCTAGCTTACTATATCTCATTAATTCATACATCAAGACCTAGCCTCTTCCTATCCTCTTCTTCAGTCATAAATTTTCCTTTTTTGATTCTTTCTCTAGCTTGCTTAATTGAATTAATTGTTCCTTTATTCAATTTTATCATAGTATTCATCATTTTAGCTCATCAATAGTTTATCTATTTCCCTATTGCTCATTTTAGTATCTGCTTTAACAAATTCGCCTTTTTTTATCTTTCTCTCGGATTTCCCAATCGCATTAATTAGTTCTTTGCTAAGTTTTATTATAGTGTTCATAGTATGCCTCAATATAATGGATATACATAAACCTTTCCATTCACTCCTTTCTAACTAATTTTTTCAACTCAGAAATTGTAATTACTTTTGTTTTAAATAAGAATAAAACATAAACCGTTCCAGAAACTAAAATTCCAAATATTAATTCATACCAAATATCCCAATCAATTACAGCTTTCGAAATTAATAATATCAGAGCAAAAATTAGAGAGCCAATTACTAATTTAATAATATTTGATTTATTAAATTCTACTCCTAGCTTCTCTTTAATAAAATTATAATTAAAAGCCAAAACTAAGATATAACTAAATGATGTAGAGATTGCCGCCCCAATTATTCCAATGAAAGGAATCAAAATCAGATTCAAAATCAAGTTTATTATGGAAGCAGATAATAATATTTTCATAACCGTTCTAGTTTTTCCAATTCCTGCCAAAATAGAATTATTCATAACTGCTATGCAGAAAAAAGCTACTCCTACTAACAAAATTCTAAAAACATTTGCTCCTGGAACAAACTTCTCTCCAAAAAATAAACCTATAAAAAACTCAGCATAAATCATAGTAGCTAAAATCAAAGGCAAAGTAAAGAATAGTACGAATTTATAGGCATTATTCAAACTAATAGAAATCTTATCTTTTAGATTTGAAACCCATAATTCGGAGGAAACTGGCAACAAAATATTGGCTAAAGAATTTCCTAAAAATAAAAATATTAATGAAGAAGGCAAAACTGCATTATAAATTCCAACTTGATCTAAACTAATAAAATATGTTAAAACAATAGTATCTAAATAAGATATTACTTTGCTGCTTACACCAACAAACATCAAAGGAAATCCAAACCTTAGTAATTTTCTTCCCATCCTGTATGGTTTAGAAATCTTATGTTCTGTAAATTTTGCAGTCCTGAACAGAGGAAGTATAAAGAATAAAACAGTAAGAATCCAAGCAATATTAAAAGCAATTATTGGTGCTAAAACTCCATAATCCAAAGCTAACAAAATAAATAGTGAGAGAATGACAATAATTAATCTCATTGGCTCCATTAAAGCATAAATCTTAAAGTTTTGAAATCCATTAAAGACACATCTAAAAAATTTAAATAAAAATCCCAGTAAAATATATAAAACAAATAATTTGATTAACACTTCTGCAGCACTTGTCCTGAAATAGTATTCAGCTAAAAATGGGGCAATTAAGTATAAAATTAAACTAATAAAAGATAGAGATAATAATTGAATAAAAAAAGTTGAGAAAATAACTGTTTTTATTTTCCCATATTCTTTCTGTGATTTAAACTGGGAGATAAATTTAACTAGGGCCGTAGAAGTTCCAAAACCTTCAAAAAATAGGAAAAGTTGAACAACAGCAAAAACTGCATAAAATAAACCATAATCTGCTAACGTTAGATTTCTAGCTAGAATTATTCTTAGTAGGTATGATAACAAAACTCCAACTATTCCTGCAACGGAAACAATTAAAGCTGCCTTTGTAGTTATTTTTTCAATATCTAACATTAAACAAAAGAAAACTGGGTTTGATTATAAATGTTTTGAAAGATTAGATTAAAAAAACACAGGAGTTAAGTAAACTTCCATAAACGCAGCAATAACTAAAATCAAAATAGCAATCAAACTAAGCTCTAAGGCATCCTTCAAAATGATATGAAATTTATTACTATCCAAATCTCTATTAACCATTGCCACAGAGATTATTCCTCCAGCCAATCCTGCTACAAAATACGCAGCTATTTCTGGGATTCCATGTATAGCGTACCTAGCCAAACCTAAAGAAAAGAACTGAAAATAATGAAAAATATTAACAGACCCAGCAGATAACGCTAAAGCAGCCAACTTATCTTTAACAAAGCTACCGATTGCTGCTCCAATAACAGAAGCATTCCATGTTAAAATAAAAATTGCTCCTGCTCCGTAAAAGAAAGAAAAAAACAAACAAAACAACATAACTTTAAAATTATTAAAAAATATCTGCAATAAAACAGATGCAGAACTAATCGCATTTCCAGAAATCTGATTATTAATTGCAGCAATAGTATCTAACTGTGAAACGAATAAAGTTTGAACCATTGAACTAGGCAAAACAACAAACCATAATGAAAAGGCCAAAACATAGCCTCCAAACAAATATAATAACGCCTTTATCACTCTCGCATGTTCCCTAAGGATTTTTTTCTCTTTCTTTAACTTAATATCTGCTTTCTCTTCCATCTTAAGAGTTTTATACATAAATGGAATTGAAGCAATAACTGTCAAAAAAACCATAATTAAACTTGCGTGGCTTCTAAAAATCCAAGTAGATAAGAATAAAGCAACGCTAGCATATAAAAAACCAATAAAAAGCATCCTACTCGGATGTAAGGCCGCCTTGGCCGGATTAATAATTGACTCTAAAGCCATATTATAGTAATTTTTTATTTAGTTTATATAATTTTCTAAAAAATAGAAGAAAACTCCATTATTCTTATAAATCACTCTAGATTCTCAACTCTAATGAGTACATTCATAGTAATACCTGCTCTAAACGAAGAAAAATACTTGGGACAGGTATTAGACAACCTAAAAGAAAGAGGATATAATGATATTATAGTAGTGGATGATGGCTCAACAGATAAAACTTACGAAGTAGCCAAATCCAGAAATGTAACAGCTCTAAAACATATAATCAACAGAGGACAGGGGGCAGCACTACAAACTGGAATGACTTACGCTCTATTAAACAACGCAGAATACATAATCCATTTCGACTCAGATGGGCAACACAACCCTGACGAGATAGAAAAACTCTTAGAACCAATAAAAAAAGGAGAAGCAGAAGCTTGCCTAGGATCAAGATTTTTGAGCAAACAAAAAATGCCCCTAAAAAGAAAAATTATTTTAAAGGGAGGCATATTCCTAATTTGGGCGATGTACCACATAAAATTAACAGATGTACACAATGGATTCCGAGCATTCTCAAGAGAAGGTGCAAAAAAAACAATAATGACTACAGATAAAATGGAGCACGCTTCAGAAATACTTGAAAAAATAAAAAAGAACAAGGTCAGATACAAAGAAATCCCAGTAAATATTATCTACGAAGAAAGACACCTAAAAGAAGGAAGAAAAGGACAAGGCAGATTTGACGCAATACAAATATTACTAAAAATGATATTCAAAAAGATAGGAGCCTAAAAAAAATGGAATTCATACAAATAATAATATTCATTTTCGCTTTATTCGCATTCAGTAGAGTTATACTAAATATAAAAAACAAACTAGAGGCATTATTCTGGTCATTATTCTGGGCAGGAGTTATGGCTGCAGCAGTATATCCAACTTTTGTTGTAAAGTTAGCAGAGCTTCTAGGAGTGTCTTCAGGAATTTACCTAAGTATTTATACAACTTTAATTATAATTTCTTATATGATCTTTAGATTGTATGCAAAGCTTGAAGATACAGAGAAAAAAATAACAAAAATAATAAGAACAATCGCAATAAAAAATGAAAGTAAAACTAGCAAAAATAACAGATAAATATTTAATTTTGATATTATGCTACATTCTATCTATCTTAAAAATTTTTAAAGCAGAAAAGAAAAGAAAAAAAATAGCGATAATAAGGCTTTGGTCACTAGGAGAAACAATTCTAACGCTGCCAATGATAAAAAGGATAAAAGACAAATATCCAGATTCAAAGATAACTGTAATCTGTACAACTCAAAATAAACTATTATTTGAAAATCAAGATTTCATAGATGAGATTCAGACATTCAGCCCAAAATTATCTTTTATGTTTAAAAAGTTCGACCTAGCTATAGATACAGAGCCATTTATGAATCTAGGAAGTTTCTTATCATTCTGGCTAGCAAAGAATTCAATAGGATACAAACAAAAGAAAGCAGCATTCCTATACACAAATAAAATAAAATTCAACGATAAAATCCACTCAGCAGACAACTTCATAAGATTAGCAAAGCCATTAAGAATACCACAAGAAAAATTAACAGAATTAACAGAATTAAATCCAGGAAAAGGATCAATAGAATGGGCAAATTCTAAAATTCTAAAGGCTCCCTTAATCGGCCTATGCATAACAACTGGAGGAACAGGAAAATCTAGAAGATGGCCAATAAAAAAGTGGTTGGAACTTTCTCAGGAATTAATTAAAAAATATAAACCAACATTAGTAATCATAGGTGCGCCAAATGAAAAGGGAATCATTGAATCCTTTCAAAAAAGATTAAATTATCTAAACACTGTAAATACGACCAATATAGAATTAAAAAAAACAATAGCTCTAACTTCTAAACTAAACTTAATGATCAGTTCTGACACAGGACCAATGCATATAGCGGCAGCACAAGGAATACCAACAATGGGTCTATTCTGCCCTAACACTCCAACAAGATTTGCACCATTGGGCAAAAAAAATAGCTATGTATATAAACCAATACTCCAAAAACCCTGTATAAATGTACATAAGTACAAAATTCCTAACTGTAAAAATCACCCGCACATGAAAAACATAAAAGTCGAAGACGTAATAAAAGAGGTAAACAAACTAAATAAAAAATGGAAGACACTATAAAACAAATTTTTCAAGACTCAATAGAAACAAAACAAAAAGTAATTCAGAATTTAACAAAAGAAATTGAAAACTCAGCAAATATTCTAATAAACTCTCTAAAAAACAATAAAAAAATACTTATTTGTGGTAACGGCGGTTCAGCAGCAGATGCACAACACTTTGCAACTGAATTGATAATCAGATTTGAAAAAGATAGAAAATCTCTCCCGGCAATATCACTAACAACAGATACTTCAACTTTAACAGCATGTTCAAATGACTTTGGATATGATGAAGTATTCAAAAAACAAGTTGAATCGCTAGGAAACGAAGGAGATGTCTTAGTAGGAATAAGCACTTCTGGGAACTCTAATAATATAATAAACGCTCTAAACCTAGCAAAAGAAAAAGGAATGAAAACAATCTGTCTAAATGGAAAAGATGGAGGAAAGATAAACAGCCTAGACTCAAATTTAATAATTCCTTCTCAAAACACAGCCAGAATACAAGAATCCCATATAACAATCATCCACACATGGTGTAAACTGATAGAAGAAAGTTTATTTTAGGAAAACAGATTCATAATGTTTATAAGTAGTTCTCGATGCCTCGTTGATATGGAAAAAGAGATAAAAATAATAGCTACAATAGGCCCAACATCAAATAAGAAAGAAATTCTAGAAAAACTAGAAAATAGAGGAGTAAATTTTTTCAGAATAAATCTATCTCATACAAAAATTGAAGAAATTGAAGAAAAAGTAAAGATTCTCAAACAACATAATACTCCAATAATTCTCGATACAGAAGGCTGTCAAATAAGGTCTGGAAATAAAGAGGAAATTAACATAAAAGAAGGAGACGATATAAAAATACATAAAAAAGAGATAGTCTCAGACTCAAACAACCTAACTTTAACTCCTTTAGACACAATTGAAAATTTTAAAGAAGGAGACATAATTTCAATAGATTTCAATTCATTACTGCTAAAAGTTTACGACACCTCAGAACTAGGAACCGAAGGATATGTAAAATGTAAAGTATTAATCGGAGGCTCTGTTGGAAGCAGTAAGGCAGTAAACATAGACAGCCCAACCTTCATATTGCCTGCATTCAGTAAAAAAGATTTAACTGCAATAGATATTGCAAAGAAATATGGAATAAAGCATTTCACTCTATCTTTCATGGAATCCTCAGAATCAGTAAAAGGATTTAGAGGACTATATCCTGGAGCAACAATCTATTCAAAAATAGAATCTAAAAAAGGTCTTGAAAACTTTGTAGAAATAGCAAAAGAGTCAGATGGAATTTTAATAGATAGGGGAGACTTAAGCAGCCAGGTACCAATAGAAAGAATCCCTCTAATCCAAAAATACATAATAAAAAAATGTAATGATCTAAACAAAGAAGTTTTCGTAGCAACAAACACTTTAGAGGCAATGGCATCATCGTTAAAACCAAACAGGGCAGAAGTAAATGATGTTGTAAATACTATTCTTGATGGAGCCACAGGTTTTGCTTTAACAAAAGAAACTGCTGTTGGAAAATATCCAGTAGAAACAGTAAATATGATGATAAACATTATCAAACAAATAAAATTCTTAGATTTAGACGAAAGTAAAAACATAATAGAACATATAGAGAGAAAAAATTATTTACAATCAGAGACCTTGCCAGGACTACTAGTAGAACCGAATGGTGGAAAACTAGTCGACAGATGTTCCTATGACTATAGGGGAATACCTCCAAAAAAAACATTATTAATAAATGAAGAGAATTTGATGGATATTGAACAGATAGCCATCGGAGCATTTAGTCCACTTGAAGGATTCCTAAATGAAGATGAATTTCGTTCAGTAGTAGATAACATGAAACTTCCTGGCGGAGCTGTTTGGCCACTTCCAATAAATCTAAGTATAGGTCAAACTGAAAAAGAGAATTTATCGATAGGAGAAGAAGTTTCTTTAGTTTTTGATAAAGACAATGAAACGTATGCGATTCTAAAGATAGAAGACATTTACAAAGTAAACAAAGAAGAAGAAGCAGAAAAAATATATGGAACATCCTTAATATCTCATCCAGGAGTAAAAAAATTTATAGATGAAAAGGAATACTTTGTTGGCGGAAGAATAGCTTTGATAAAAAGGAGAAATTCTGAATATAAATTCTATGAACTAACTCCTCAACAAACTAGAAAAATCTTTTCTGAAAGAGGATGGTCAAAAGTCGTAGGGTTCCATACAAGAAACATAATCCACCGATCACATGAGTTTATTCAAATGGAAGGTATGAAAAAAGGATTTTGTGATGGTTTATTTATTCATCCCGTAATTGGAAAGAAAAAAACAGGAGATTTTAATTCAGACACAATCGTAAAATCGTACGAAAAAATGATAGATACACATTATCCAAAATCAAAAGTAATGTTAAGTTTCTTTCCAACGTACTCAAGATATTGTGGACCAAGAGAAGCAGTTTTTACAGCAATAACAAGACAAAATTTTGGTTGTAGTCATTTCATTGTTGGAAGAGATCACACGGGAGTTGGAGATTTCTATAAACCAGACGAATCACATAATATCTTTGATAGGTTTTCACCAGAAGAACTAAAAGTAACTCCAATAAAATTCAACAAAGTATTTTACTCACCAATAGAAAACCAATACTTGCACGAATCAGAGAACCAAGAACACCCAGAAGAAAGCAAACTACATATTTCTGGGACACAGGCAAGAGAAATGTTAAAATCTGGTAAACAACCTCCAGAATGGTTTATGAGAGAAGAGATATCTAAGATGATTACAGACAGATTAGATCAAGGAAAAAATGTTTTCATAGAATAAAATGCAAGAAATAGATAAGACCATAGATAAATTTCAAGAAAAACACATTTTAGTTATTGGAGATGTAATGATAGATGAGTATATTATCGGAGAAGTTTCCAGAATCAATCCAGAAGCACCAGTACCAGTATTAGACACACAAAAAACTGAGCATAGACTTGGTGGGGCTGCAAACGTAGCAAATAATATTGTTTCCCTTGGGGGAAAATGTACATTAATTGGACAAATAGGAAACGATGAAACGAAAGATATTCTAATTAAAAAACTAAACGACAAAGGAGTAAGATATTCCTTAATAGAAAACGAAGACATCCCAACAATAAAAAAAACAAGAATAATCGCTAGAAACCAACAAGTAATAAGAATAGACAATGAAAATATAGTAAAAATAAAAGATGAAGAAGCAAACCAAATTATTGAAAAAATAAAAGAAAGTAATTTTGATGTAATTCTAATTTCAGATTATAATAAAGGGGTTATCACCCCATACTTAATGTCAAGACTAAAAGAATTAAATAAAAAAATAATAGTTGACCCAAAACCAGAAAATATTGAACATTATAAGGATTCATTTATAATTTCTCCAAATTTAAAAGAAGGCAAAGAAATTTCAAAAGAAAAAGAAATAGAAAAAATCGGAGAAAAAATAACTAAGGATTTCAACACAAAACTAATCTTAAGATGTGGAGAAAAAGGAGCGTATTTATTTGAAGAACAAGAAACCCATTATTTCCCAACAAAAGCAAAAGAAATTTATGATGTTTCTGGAGCAGGAGATACATTCGTAGCAACAATGGCTTTAGCAATCTCTTCAGGTTCAAATCTACACGAAAGTATAATTCTTGGAAACCAAGCAGCAGGAGTAGTTATAGGAAAATTAGGAACCTCAACAATCTCAACAAATGAATTGAAAAAAAGTTTCAGCATACAAGAAACAAAAATAAAGCCACTATCAGAAATAAAAGAAATAGTAGAAAAACTGAAAGAAGACAACAAGAAAATAATTTTCACTAATGGTTGTTTTGATATCCTTCATGCAGGCCATACCCATTTACTAAAAGAAGCAAAGGCATTAGGAGACATCTTAATTCTAGGACTAAACACTGACGATTCCATAAAAAGAATAAAAGGGCCAACAAGACCAATAAATAATGAGAAAGAAAGAGCAGAAGTTTTGGCAAGTCTAGAAAGCGTAGATTATATTACTTTCTTCGAAGAAGACACACCATTAAACCTAATAAGTGAACTTATTCCACATAAACTAATCAAAGCTTCAGATTACAGTGAATCAGAGGTAGTTGGAGGAGATATAGTAAAGCAACATGGTGGAGAAGTAGAATTAATCAAACTAAAGGAAGGAAGAAGTACAACTAACCTAATAGATAAAATAAAAAATTCTTAAGAAAAAGTTTTTAAAGAGTTAAAAATAAATTAAAGTATGCCTAGCTTTAATAAAATCTATAATGATATAAAATCCTTAAAGATACAAGGAGCAAATAATATCGCTTTAGCCGGTTTAAACGCACTAAAAATAAATGATTCTCCAAAAGCAGTAAAAAAAATATTATCTGCCAGATCAACAGAACCTGCATTGAGAAATGCAATTATGTTTTCAAAATTGACAGATATAGAGACTGCAAAAAACTATCTAAAAGATTCAGAGAGAAAAACAATTCTTTTGGGAGCACGCCTAATAAAAAATGGTTCAAAAGTATTCACCCACTGCCATTCAACAACTGTAATTAACACACTAAAATACGCAAAAGAACAAGGAAAAAAGTTTGAAGTACTAAACACAGAAACAAGACCAAGATATCAAGGAAGAATAACTTCGCAAGATTTAAACAAATTAAAAATAAAAAACACACATTATGTCGATTCAGGAGCAGAAGAAGCAATATCACAATCAGACATAGTTTTGCTTGGTGCAGACATGATAACTTCAAAAGGAGAAGTAGCAAATAAAATAGGTTCAGAAATGATAGCAAAGCTAGCTAAAAATTACAAAACTCCAGTATATATTCTAACTAGCACATGGAAATATTCTCCAAAGAAACTAAAAATAGAACAAAGAAATACAAAGGAAGTCTGGAAAAAAACAAATAAGTATCTAACTATAAAAAACCCTGCTTTCGAATTAGTGGGTCCAAAATACATAACCGCAATAGTCTCAGGTTTAGGAAAACTAAAACCAAAGAAATTTGTAAAAAAAATTAAAAAAACTTATTCTTGGATAAAATAGAAAGATTTATAATACCTAAAAGTAGGTAAAAACATACCTAAAAATAAGTAAAATGCTAACAAAAACTCAATTAGACATACTAGGAGAATTAAATTTATTCAAGAAATATACATTTAAAGAAATAAAAAGATTGACAAATAAAAAATCAAATAGTATTATCCAAGAAGCAATAAAAAAATTAAAACAAGAAAATCTAATAAAAATTACAAGAGTAGGAAATGTATATCAGTATTCCTTAGACTACAACAACAAAAAGTTATTTAAATATTTAGCATTATATTTGGACGAAAAAATAGAAAAGTATGATAAAATTGTAAAAGAAGACATTAGCTTAATAAGAAAAACATTATCAGAAAAAGAGGAGTTTTATTCCTTAATCATTTTCGGATCATATGCTACTTTTAAAAATATTAAAAACTCAGATTTGGATATAGCGATTATAATAAATAAAGATAAACAAAAGTTAGAAATCATTAAAAAGGAATTAATAAGAAAGAGTATAACAAACTTAGATATACAAATAATTACAAAAAAGGAATTCCTAAAAATGATGGAGTCAGATTATGAAAATTTGGGGAAAGAAATTGCTAGAAAAAATTTACCAATAGAAAACATAAATATATTTTACGAATTGCTAATAAAGGGAATGAAAAATGGATTCACTAATTAAACTATATCTAGAAAGAAGTGAAAATGAATTAGAATTAGCAAATGCAATATTTGAAATAAGCAACAACGAAAAATTAAAACTGGAAACATTTAAAATTAAAAGAGATATGACATTCTATAGTGCCGTAATTTCTCATTGCTATTATTCAATATTTTATAGTGCCAAAGCATACCTTTTAAAAAATAATATAAAAACAAAGGCTCCAGAAGAGCATAAGAAAGTTTTTTTGAAATTTAAAAAATTTGTAGAATCTGGAAAATTAGATGTAGAATTGTTAACCATCTATAAAATAATTTTAGTAAAGGAAGAATCTCTCTTGGGGATATTTAGAATGGAAAAAAAGAAAAGAGCAGAATATACCTATAAAAGATTGCCTCAATCAAATAAAGAACCAGCAAAAATGAGTATAAATAACGCAGAAAAGTTTTTTAAACATATAAACAAAATATTAGAAAAATGATAATTTGCTTCGATTTAGATGGGACATTAGTAGATACTCACGATTGGAACGTTGATGCAGAACTAAAAGCTTTTAAAAAAAATGGAATAAATGTTAAAAGAGAAAAACTATACTCTATGTGGGGCATGACCCTAACAGATCAAATAAAGATAGTATCTCCAAAAACAAAGAAAGAAAAAATAAATCAAATAAGAAAAGATTTTGAAAAAGAAAGAAAAAATACACTTGAAGGAATAAAGCCTTACAAAAACACAAAAAGAATTCTAAAAAAATTATCAAAAAAATATACCTTATGTCTTCTAAGTAATAATTCTCACAAAAAAATAGAAATGATTCTCAAGCAAACAAAAATAAATAAAAAACTATTCAAAATAATAATTGGAGACGATGAAGTAAAAAGAGCAAAACCATTTCCAGATGAAATTTACAAAGCAGAAAAAGAATTAAAGAAAAAAGTTCAATTCATGGTAGGAGACAGCTTACAAGATATAAAAACAGCAAAAGCATCAAATGTAAAATCAGTAATAATATTAACAAGTCCAAAGCAAGTCTGGAAAGATTTAAAAGAAGCAAATTACAAAATTAAAGATATAAAAGAACTCCCAAAATTGATAAACGGGGTAACCAAATGAGCCAATATTTAGATTTCGTGGATTTAAAGTATAAACCGAAAAGAACAGATTTAGTTTGTCTATTCAGATTTGAACCTGCAAAAGGAATTTCTACGAAAGAAGCAGTTGGAAGGATAGCTGCAGAATCATCAAATGGTACCTGGACAACTCTTTCTACTTTAACTTCTAGAATAAGAAGAATGAGAGCAAGGGCTTTTGAAATAAAGGGACCATATGTAAAAATAGCTTATCCAATAGAGTTATTTGAGCTTGGTAGCATCCCCCAATTATTATCTTCTATAGCAGGAAATATTTTTGGAATGAAAGCAATTAATAACTTAAGACTTGAAGATATCCACTTTCCAAAAAAATATGTTAAATCATTCAAAGGACCACAATTTGGAATTAAAGGCGTAAGAAAATTCATGAAAATAAAAGATCGCCCATTAACGGCCACAGTTCCAAAACCAAAAGTAGGGATGACAACAAAAGAGTTCTCAGATATAGCCTACCAATTATGGATGGGAGGATTAGATTTTGTAAAAACTGATGAAAACATGACTTCTCAAGGTTTTGTTAATTTTTATAAAACAACAAAAAAAGTTTTAGAAATGAGAAAAAAAGCAGAAAAGGAAACCGGAGAAAGAAAAGAATTCCTAGCAAATGTAACTGCAGAAACAGAAGAGATGATCAAAAGAGCAAAATTTGTAAAAGACCATGGAGGAAAATATGTCATGGTAGATTTCTTAACCGTGGGATTTGCAGGATTCCAAACTCTAAGAAATTTTTGTCAAAAACACAAATTGGCTATTCATGTACACAGAGCATTCCATGCCTCTTTTGACAGGAACAAAAAACATGGCATGACTATGTTAGTTTTAGCAAAGCTAGTTAGGCTTATAGGGGGAGACACATTACACATAGGAACCGCAATAGGAAAATTAGTGGGAACAGAAGATGAGGTCCTACAAATAGAACAAGAAATAACTCAAGATATTGAAAAACCATTAAAATCGGATTCAAATGTTCTAAATCAAAAATGGTATAATTTAAAACCGACCATGCCCGTATCCTCTGGTGGGCTACACCCTGGAATAGTTCCTCAAATAGTCAAAATGTTAGGAAAAGACATCATGGTTCAGGCAGGCGGCGGCGTCTTAGGAAATCCTATGGGGGCAGAATCCGGAGCAAAGGCACTAAGACAATCAATAGATTCAACGCTAAAAAATATACCTCTTAAAAAATATGCTAAGGAACATCCCGAACTAAAAGAAGCTTTAGAAAAGTGGGGTAAAACAAAACCAATCTAAGGGCTACCTTTAATCTTATTATAAACCAGCCTATAATTATCATTTAATCTATAAACATATTTATTATTAACAAAAGTCCTATCTATATATTGTTTCTTATATAATGTTAACAGTCTATCCACATTTCTACCCTTAAATCCAAAAAAACATTGTGCCTCCTTCATTGTAAAATCTTTATTCAAAAAATGTTCAAAACTCAAAAATTGTTTAGTAAATTTATTATTATTGAAAAATTCATGAAATTTATGTTTTTTATCTTCATGCAAATCTAAAAGTCCCATATTCAAGATTTTAACAAAATTATCCCACTTAGATATTAAAACAGCTCCTGCCCTGCCCTTATTAGTTGTCCATCCTTTTGCAATTCCTTCTGTTTTAGAAATTGTAGGCATATCTTTGCAACTTATGTAGATA
The DNA here is from genome assembly GCA_964471565.1 of Candidatus Woesearchaeota archaeon. Taxonomy (GTDB): domain Archaea; phylum Nanobdellota; class Nanobdellia; order SCGC-AAA011-G17; family PNOQ01; genus JABIBT01. Next base: position 19,474 of record CAYYFK010000001.1, read on the forward strand.
CCCAAATTATTAAGACATCTTTTATAGTGATTTCTTTCTTCTTTTTTCTTTGCACTAATCCACACCATATAAACACATTTGGTATCTTTTTTTACATTTACATTTCCTTCAGCTGCAAAAATACCCTTTAAGTATTTTAAGGATAAATTTTTATCTTCCTCCACCCTTAGTTTACATATATCAATAATTTCTCTCAAAATCATATATAAAATTGGATTAGATTTGCAAATATGTAATGTTCCATATTTAGTTGTATTAAAAAATTCATTTCTCAGACGTACCTTACTTAGTTCAATTTGGTATTTACTCTCCCAGAATTTCTTAGCATTTTCAATAAAATCTCTAGAAATTCCCCCAGTAGATATCTCTAAATAAAATCTTAATTTAGTACCAAATTGATTGAAAAAGGTTAACATCCTAGAAATTACTTCGCCATTAGAATTAGCAAAAACAATAGTGCCTTTATCAGCAAAGCCTTCACCAACAAACAAACCAACCACTTCCGGAGAAATGTTTACTTTCTTAGGTAACTCCATTTCAAAAGGTCTAAACCATTTTCTTTTTCCAGAACTTCTTTTAACATGCAATTTGCGTCCCTTGTTCTTAATCTCATAAAAATTCTTCAAGGAAACTACTCTTTCAATAATATCCTTAACATCAAATTCAAAATCCATAAAATCACAAAACAAAATTTACTTATAAACAATTTCCCCGTGTGTGGCAAGCTGGCAAGATCCCAATCACTAACAAAGTGGCATTTCTCTAAACCAATTTAAATCATACAAAAGGTTTATAAATTTAGATTCCAGACTTTCTATTAATGAAAACTATTAATTTACGGGATTACGGAAAAGTTCTTTTCATTGTACTTTTAACAGCATTCATATATGTTTCATACAAAATTATTTCTCCATTTGTTGGAGCAATTTTAGCAGCAATGGTACTCGCTATCGTAGCATACCCATTACACAAAAAATTAGACAATAAAATAAAAAAAGAAACATTATCCGCATTACTAGTAACTTTGTTCATAGTTCTTCTAATAACAATTCCAGCCCTATTCTTTTCAAATACTTTACTACATGAAGCAATAACAATCCACAATTCTATCGGAACAATGGATTTTCATACTCCCTCTGAAAGGCTAAAAGAAATGACTGGACTAAATATTGAGTTTGACAGGTATGTAAAAGAAACAATAAAAGAAGCCTCAAACTTTTTCATAAGATCTAGTAGCGATATAATAAGATTTCTAGCAACAGGATTCGTACATTTATTTGCAACATTCTTCATAATGTTCTTCTTCTTAAGAGATGGGAAAGTAATCCTAAGGGAAATTAGAAAAAGTCTTCCTCTATCTGAATATCAAAAAACAAGACTGTTCAAAGGAACAGTAGATAAAATTAATGGTATCTTCCTTGGTTTCTTAGCCTTGGGAATAGCAGAATTCATAGCAGCATTCATTGGTTTTTCCATAGGAGGAATAGAAAACGCACTACTATGGTCATTAATAATTGCAATCTTTGCCTATATCCCACTTCTAGGACCTGCAGCAGTCTGGGCCCCCACAGTAATTTACTTATTCATGACAGGGAAAATGGGACAAGCAATATTCATAGCAGTTTACTTCATTTTAGTTCTAAGCTTTTACATGGATAACATATTAAGGGCACAACTGATAAAGAAAACAGCAAAGATAAATCCAATAATTTCATTACTTGGAATTTTTGGAGGAATACTTTTATTTGGAATAGTCGGATTGATAATTGGTCCATTGATCCTCTCTCTATTTGTCTTATTATACAAACTTTACATGGAAGAAAAAGAGGAAAATGTTAAGACTTAAGTCTAAAGATATAAAAATATCCACTGGTGGCCCACTTATTGTAATTCTAAATAGGTTAGATGCAGAAGAACTAGATTTACAGCCTTTAGACAGACTAAAAATAAAACACGGAAGAAAATCAATAGTAACAGCAATAGATATTTCTGAGAGTGACAATGGAATAAAAAAAGGACAAATAGGTTTATTCAAAGAAGTATTGAAAGAGTTAGGAATAAAAAAACAAACAACTCTAAGTGTCTTAAGTACAAATATCCCTCTCTCTATAGAAATAATAAGAAAAAAATTAGATGAAAAAGAATTAACAAAAAAAGAGATAGGAATAATAATAAAAGACCTTATAGATGGGGAATTAACAGAGATTGAATTAACTTATTTCGTTTCAGCATGTTATAAAAAAGATTTATCATTTAAAGAAACAGCATATCTAATAGAAGCAATTACTAAACATGGAAATAAAATAGATTTTAACAGAAAAATAATTGCTGACAAACACTGCATTGGAGGAATACCAAATAATAGAACAACAATGTTAGTGGTCCCTATTGTAACCGCAGCGGGTGTTCCAATGATAAAAACCAGTTCTAGATCAATAACTTCTCCAGCAGGAACTGCAGACACCATGGAAGTTTTATCAAACGTAACCTTCCCTATTGAAAAAATAGTCAAGATAATAAAGAAAATAAATGGATGTATAGTTTGGGGAGGAGCAATAGATCTCGCTGCAGCAGACGAAAAACTAATCAAAGTTAGACATCCATTAAGACTTGATCCAAAAGGAATTATGTTGGCTTCAATTCTATCAAAAAAATTGGCAGTTAATTCAACACACATACTAATAGATATTCCAATTGGAAAAACAGCAAAAATTACAACAAAAAAAGAAGCTACGTCTTTAAAAAAATTATTTGAAAGATTGGGAAAGAAATTAAAAATAAAAATCAAAGTAATGATAACAGATGGTTCTCAGCCTATTGGAAATGGAATAGGTCCAAATCTAGAAGCTAAAGATGTACTTTACATATTAAGAAAGGACCCTCGTGCACCAAAAGATTTAGAAGAAAAAGCAATCCATATGTCTGACTTAATATTTAAAATGACAAAAACCAAAGCATCGGCAAGAGAGATTTTGGATTCTGGAAGAGCTTACACCCAATTTATGAAAATAATAGGAGAACAAGATGGAAATCCAAAAATAACGCCAGATTCTATAGCTTTGGGAAAGTTTGAATATATTCTCAAATCAAGCAAAACTGGGAAAATAAAAGAGATAAACAATAAAACAATATCTAGAATATCTAGAATAGCTGGGGCACCACATGACAAAGAAGCAGGAATCTATTTATACAAAAAAATAAACCAAAAAGTAAAAAGAGGAGAAAAGATAATGACAATTTACTCTGATTCTAAAACAAAACTAAAATACTCAAAATCCCTAGCTAGAAAGGCTATGTCTATAGGATAGAAAAGTTTATAATAGAAAATCTGTCTACAGAATTATAAAAATGGTGAATATAAAGAGAGGTGTTATTGTTATTGTAGCCCTTATTTTTTTTGCTTTACGCGACGACTACAGGATTAGCAACAGTAAAGGAAGTTAGATTAAACTGGACTGTAAACGAATCATTACAAGTGACATCTGGGAACTGGAGTAATTCTACAACAATTGGTTTTAATTGTACTGGTAGTACAGTAAATACAACTGATTACGTAGATAATGTAACTTTAGTTGTCTGGAATCTCACAAATGGAACTCCTGTTGTATATTTGAATACTACAAATACTACACGGGGAGCAAATGGTTCAACGGTGGTTAGGAACTTTTCAACAACAATTCCAAATAGTCTTGGGTTAAATTGGAGTTTTAATTGTTTCATAACTGACAACGCTTCAAGTACATCTTTAAACACAACTGGAAATGTAACATTTGGAGTTGATGCAGATGCACCAGTCGTTACAGCAACAAGCCCAGCAAACAATTATGAATGGGTAACTAATACAACAGTAGAGTTTAATTTCACGGCTTTCGATAGATCATCGGATATAGAGAATTGTAGTTTATGGATACACGGAGTAAAAAACGCTACAAACACAAGTTACCATGACGAACATGTTAACGGTACATTTAAAGTAACATTGAATTCAAGTCAAATGTTGAGACCAATTCAATGGTATGTAAAATGTGCTGAAAATTTAACTAATCGTGTTGGAACCTCTAGTGATATGTTTCTATATACTACCCGTGAAGACTCTTCAGAAGACAGTGGAAGCTCGCCAGATAGTGGCTCTTCCAATGACATTGGAGATGTAGATGATTTTGGAACTGCTGGGACTAAAAAAGAAATAAGTACTGGAAAAACGGTAGTATTTGATTATAGTGGAACATCGCACAGTCTTAAACTGAACAGTATTGTAGATGATGACACTGCAAAAATAACCGTATCTTCCACACCAATAACTACAAGTATTGATGTAGGAAAAACTAAAAACTTCGATTTAGATGATGACGGATCAAATGATTTATCAATAACATTAAACAATATTGATGGAAGTAAAGCTGAATTTACATTCAAGGCTTACAGTACACCATCAGAAGTAACAACTACAGATGACACAACAGAATCAGAAGAAGTAGAAGATACAGCTCCAGTTAGAGAAAGTCCTGATGACGTAGAAGAAACAAGTGGAAGCTCAACAACATGGATTGTTATTGCTGCAATAGTACTCGTAGCAATAGTAGCTTATGTAATAATAACCAAAAAGAAAAAATAAATTTATTTTTTATTTTTTTTATAAAATATTTTTTATTAATTCTACAACTTTTGGAGAAGAATCTGGTTGATTTTTATAAACCTCTTGTCTTCCAACATAATTTTCCCTAAATCTCGAATCAGAAAAAAACCTACTAATCAAATCCATCCCGCCAGAGACTGTATTGGCAGCAGGGATAATTCCCTTCTCAATGAAATGATTAAGTCCATTTTTATAAAACTCTAAACCTGGGTGAAGTATCATTACTGGGCTACCTAGATACAAACATTCTGCCCCAGATGTACTCCTACCAGACATAACTAAATTAGAACTCAACCTAGCATCATCTAAAGATAACCTAGTATCTTCCATACTATCCCTCCCAAAAAATGAGTTTACATAAAAATCAGGAGGATTTAATTCAAGAATTTCTTTCCATTTATCCATCCCACCATCTGCCTTAATATCTTTAGGATGTAACATAACAGCAAGATTAAATTTCCCCCCATTATTTAAGGAAACTCTGGAAAGTCCACAAACAAGAGAATCAAAAGTATCTCTATTTATTTTATATGCTTCATCAAAAGAAAAGGCATCGCTATTTAATGGGTCTGGAACATAAGTAATCAAAGGAACTGCAGGATTTAAATCAAAGGTTCTAAATGCCTCTTCCCTACCTTTAAATTCCCTTCTAGATTGCTTTAAACCATCAAAATTTGGATTTCCAGTAATTACTATCAATTCCTTTGGAAGTCCAGACAAAGCTAAATTTCCTGCATCAATCTCATCCAAGGAGGCAATCTTTGTAGGATAAAACTCTTTAGAGGGAAATCTCTGCCTATATTGATCAGGGCTACTCCAATAATCCATAACTGAAATACTTGGTATGTCTCTTTTATTCGCTTCTTTTATCATAGATTTATCAATAGCTGGACTAGGGTCAATAGTAGCAGTCAAAATTAAATCGGGTTTTTCCCCTTCAAAAATTGATTGAATAAAAGAATCTAAACTCTCTGGAGACATATGTTCTCCCCTTAGTTTACTTATTTGTTCTTTAGGTAATTCCTTAAGTTCTGGAAAATCTTGATACAAATTTGAGGTTAGAGCAGTTGGATATAAACTAGTTTCAATATCATTTTCGCCTCTTAAGGTTTTCACAACTTCTCTAATTGCTTTCCCAGGTCCAGTATGCTCAGTAATAGCAACAATTTTTGACATAAAGGAGCGAAGGACACTCAATTTATAAGTTTTATTAAAAACGCCGGGACTGGGATTTGAACCCAGATGCCCGTTAGGGCCTGGCTTTCAAGGCCAGTGCAATACCAGATTATGCGATCCCGGCATAAAATAAAAAAGAAATAACTTCTTTTAAAAAGATGTTGTTTTTATATAACCCCAGTTATATGATAAACTAACCTAGTTGCAGATTTTATGGGATTATCTCCTTCTTTAAACTCAACCACAACACAATGCTCATTTTCTTTGTAAATTTTATTTTCGGCTCCTTCTTTAAACCATATCACTGTTGTAACTGCATGAGCATCCTCACACGTCATAATTGGTAAATTAAGTCTTTGAGACAAACTATTTTCTTCAATAGCTGCAAACGAAATAGGAATATTATATATTGGAGGTTCTAACATTTCTTGACCAATAACCCTATCTAATGTCAACATGGCAACAACCAAATTATTTTGTGTTTTTTCATCTAAATAAACATCTCTAACCATATAAATTTCGGGCGAATTGATAATAAATTCTCTAACATCTTCCGTATAAATTCCTTCTACTTCTTCGGGCCCATAATTAAAAGGTATCAAAAAAGTTTTTTCCCATAAACTATTTGGCATGTAGGGCAAAGCTAAAATATGCATATCATTTCCAGTATGTCTATCCAAAACAAAAGAAAAGTTTCCTGCCGGTCCAGAATAAGTATATTCTTTATTTGTTCTTGAATATACAGAATAACTAACTGCAAAAGCAAGTGCTAATATAACTAAAATCAATACAATAACTATTGTTTTTTCTTGCTTTTTTTCCAAATCAATTCACTCCCAACATTCCATAAAATAACTTATCAATAAGCATATCTTCTCTTCCTTCAAAATAGACACAACTACCTTCTTTATAAATTTTATTGTTATTATTATACACAAATATTAAAGTAGTAATTTCCCCTTCACAATCTACTTCTTCTAAACTAACTCTTTCAACAACTACTCCCAACAAAGCAAACTTATTACTAATTTCATAAAAATACTGGTTGTCTTCAATAGAAACAAGAACCTTACTTGCAATCGTTCTCATATCAGACTCAAAATCCAATTCACTGGGCAAATAATCGAAATACCAATAATTTCCATCTAGATAGAGTTGCCATCCTTTATCTGTTAAAGTAAACTTATTTCCATTTATTTTTTTTGAATCCTCAGAACTATACATAAACCCAATAGTACTAGATATCATCAAAAATACAATAAACAATCCAATATATAATTTGTTTTTGTTTTTTTTCATCTTAAAATATAAACAACTAACACAAATAAAAATGTTTCGTTAAAATAAAAAAAGAAAAAAGTTGTAGAGGTTTACTCTACGATAATTGGTGTATCTACACCGCCAGTTAATCCACCTGCAGCAACTGTGTCAGCAGCTTTCTTTGTGTCAGCAGCATCCCATCCAGCTACAATCAGTGCGGTTTTTCCACCAGATTCAACTAATTGAACAATCGCCTTGTTCTCAAGGATTCCAGAAGCACCTTCACATGTAGGGAAGTCTAAACTCAAATATTCTGCAGTTAACTCGTTTACACAAGGACCACCTACAAGGATTAAGTTGTTATATCCTGCAGCACCAGCATCATTAACTAATGCAGGTTCAACAACCGCTCCACCAGTAACTTGGCTATCGGCACCCATTGTAACAACTGCCTGAGCTCTATTGTTAGGTACAGATATTATTACCTTATTTGCATCTAAGTCGTCCTCAATGTTAGACCCATCTCCTCCAATAACAATGCCATACATTGTCAGTGCTTGATAGTCTCTACCAGAAAGATCTACTCTAGTTGCAGTGGTTTGTGGGCTAAGTCCATAGAACACTTCCCTCTTACCAGAATCAAAGTCATCAGTTGTTCCAAACTCTTGAAATCCGCCAGAAACGTTCAAGTAAATGTGTTGATCTCTAGATTCAGCATTTGTATCTTTTGAGATATTTACATATTGATGGTTGGATGAACTAGCGTTCATAAAGAACACATTCAAGATTGTATCATCCCAATCTATCTTAAACGTTGTATTCGAGTTTTTGTCTGTATCATTTGTCTTAACTCCGTCATTGTTATCGTACCAGATATCCCATCTACCAATACTATCGTTTCTCCTTAGAGCATATATAGTATCCGTATCCTTTCCTCCAGAAGTCTGGAAACAATTATTTTGGTCCCCTTTGAACTCCAAATAAGCGGTGTTATCCCCATTAGCACTACCAGAAGCAGATGTATTTATATCTTTATCAGATTTTGCCTCAACAGTGATAGTACAATAGCTAGTATCTGTAGTTTCATCAAACGAAATAGCTACATGGTTATTTGGGAATACAAATGATTCACCAACAGCTACCGGATCTGGGTTTGGATCTGTATCAGTTATATCCAAATCGTCTGCAGACAATCTAAGAGAGACACCAATATGGTCAATCCAAGAATTGTTATCATTTGGTCCGCCAGATTGAATTACCCATTCCCAAGGTGCATCGTTGTCCGGAGTGTAATCAGTAAATAACTCAAATACTTCTCCAGTTTTTACTGTATCACTTATCTTGCTTCCAATCAACAAAATAACCTTGCTCAACTCAGGGTGATCAGAGTTATAACCAATAGTATCTACTTTTACAGTAACGTCTCCAAAATCGTAGCTAGATCCCGAATTTATAATCTTAGTTTCGGATTCACTAGTAACTTCTACAGATCCTGAAAAAATACTACCAACACTGATAGTTTCACCATCTACAACTTGTGTTTCTCCCTCAACAAATTTATATTCTTGGGATAGTTGTAGTGTAACTGTATTTGCAGTAGTACTAACATCAGTTATTTCTACATTGGTTCCTAAAAAGTCTATCTCCAAAGCAGTACTAGTACCCAAATTCTGTGATGAAGTATCATTTGATTTCCATTGGTCATCAAACTTGTATAGGTACTTAACTGTTCCACCACCAAATGTAAGATATGGATCTGCACCCAAGTCCTTCATTCCAGATGTATTTACACTAGTAGATACTTCGGCTCCACCTGTAAAATTAATCACTTCTTTGATGTCATAACTTTTATCTCCCCAATCAATCTTACCGTCCATTAATGTTGAAACTTTTTCATCATCAACTTCAGATCCGAAAGCTGTAGAATCGCTAAAGTTTACTTCATAGTAAAACTCTTTACTATATCCGTCACTAATTGCTGCATCTCCTGCAACCGCGGTTGCTTCTCCGTCGAAATATGTCTTTAGTGCAGATCTTGCAGCATTATCGTTAGTACCAGCTAAGGAACCAACAACCATTGCAACGTCAGCATATGCTTCGTTCACAACGAATGGTGCAGGTAAATCTGCTAGAGTTTCTCCAGCGGCTAATGCTCCGCCAAATGTGCCTGCCAACATAGCAGTACCCATTCCAACTGCAGCAACTCTTCTAATAAATTTTTTCATAATATTAACACCTCCATGTTAATCTCTTTTTTACTTTTCCCTCATTTTTGAGGTTGTTAGTCAACTCCTAAGTCATTGCTATAAACTACGACGCTGTAATCTTCTATTTTCGTTAATAAAATTGCAATTTCTCCATTTATAAACATTTATCTATTTTAGCACATATATCGTCTCCAAACCCCCAAATTCATAGTCCAAATGCCCCTATACTCAAAATAAGCCTATTTTCTACACAGATTTACCCGAATTAGGTCTCCAGACTGCAAAATCACGGATTCTGAGGCAATTCCACTAGCACAACCTCCTCGAGAACCAGTATAATCAGAATTGGCACACTTAATCTCAAAACTAACTGGCTCATCAACATACGCAAAATTTCCCTCAACAAAGTCTAACAAATCATTACATCTGCTTCCAGCGCAACACTCCAAAACCATTTCTTTAAAATTTAAACTTCCTCGAGAATATTTAGCCAAAGCATTAGCAAAATTATTTGCCTTGTAAGAATAATATTCCTCCCTTTCATCAATTTGTCCTCGAGAAACAAAAAATAAAGAAAACAATCCAACCATAACTATAAGAATAACTATTATCACTAAACCAAACATATCTATTTGTCCTCTATTATTCATCTAACTCCTCCTCAATATCCTTCCTTATTTTATCAACATATTTTTTATAAAATTTAATAATCTCCAAGGTCTCCCCTGTAGAGATTTCCTCACCATAATATTTTGAACTATTTCTTTTATATCTAAAATTATCTAAGCGATTAATAAATTCTTCAGAAAAATTATAATTCTTAAAATAAACTATTGTAGCTTGATGGGAATAAGATTTATATCCATTTAAACTCAATAAAGAATCCCCCGCTTCTCTAAAACAATCATATAGGTTCTCAAAAATTAAACTAGAATATTTGTTAACATTCAATTCAATTACTTTCTTGCCACGATTCAAAAGATTTTTCAGTAATGCTTTAGCTAAAGAATAATCGGGAGATACTTTCCTTACATCCCCTTTCTTTAAATAATACTTAAAGTCTCTCATTTTATATTAAAATATCCCTCCAATACAATACCATTAGCAACATTATTAACAAATTCTTTTGATAACCTATCCTCATCAACTAACAACAATTGAATCTCTCTACCTAGCTTCCCAGAATATTTATCTAAATTAATTCTTTTATTAGTTTTAGATGTAACCACAAGATCTATATCGCTTCCCTCCAAATCTTCCCCTCTGCTAAAACTACCCATCAAAACAATAGAGGATGGCCTATAGGTTTTTATTAAACAATCGACCAACCCCGAACTATAGAGGGCCAATATATTAAAAAGCCTCTTAGACAACAAGTATCTTTGATCCTCTAGATTGGCCCAAACTTCACTTAGATTTTTTCTTTTCTCTTTAATTATTATTCCATCCTTAACTAATAAATCAGTGATCCTTACAATCGTATTTGGATTTAGTTTAGTTAGTTTGGCTAATTCCCTAATATGGAACTTATAGCTTGGTTTTTCATATATTTCCTTTAATACCTTATCTCTATTCATTTTCTAGACAACTGTATAATTATCTATACAACTGTATAATTTATAAACCTTTCTATTCATAATCATACACCTCTAGTTTTCCAATAACATAACTTTTATCCCGAGGATTATAAACACTAACCGGGGTTGAAATTATTCTCTCAGCAGTATACCTGGCAGGTTCAAAATCATATAATTCTATTCCTTCCCCTTCCACACTCAAAATAAGTTTTCTATTGCCAAAAATTTTCTGGTAATATTCATTATCATAACTAGCAAACGCCCTTGCTTTAGCCAAATCAATACACTCTTCAACAATTCCTTTTTCTGAACAAACTAACTCTGGCATCGACGGAACATAAGAAATTAAATAATAAAAAGTAACATCCTCATTTTCTTTCCTCATCCTTTCAATACTTCTAAACTCCATCTGGTAAAAAACAACCATACCAATAATTAGAATAATAAAGAAAATAAACAATACAAAAATACTTTCCTGTATTTGCAATTGTCCTCTCTTCAAAATACCACCTCGCAACCATAATTAATTAAATTATTATTTGAAGATTTAATTTCAGCAGCAGTTAATGAAACAACTAAAGCGGATCTAAGAGTATCATATAAAGGAGTACATGAAGCACTTTGCGAAGGAGATAAATAAGAAATTTTAGAGATATACAATCCAGATAAAATATCAAACCTTTCTTCTAAATCATCTTGTGTGCACTTGAATATTTCAGAGCTGGAAAAAGCAGCCCCATAAATAAAAAAATCGTCATCGTAAGAAAATGATTTATCGTCGTCGATAAATCTTATAACTCCATTATCAACAAATACTTCCTTTCTATCTTTTTTGTCTGCAACCTTTAAAGGATCAGAACTAACAACAACATCCGCATTCGAAGCACTAGTAACTAACCGAATATTTGGAGGAATATTACTTCTGTATTCTTCATCAAAATAATATTTTTTACTAGCATCCGAGATAAAAACAACCCTATCAACTAAAAAGCCTTTATTATATTCTTCCACCCAAAATAAAATCTCCCCAGAATCAATCTCTTCCATAAAAACAGAGTAAGGCATACTAAATTCTTGATCATCATTAATAATCATATTCTCGCAATCATAATCAATTTTAAATCTTGGCGCAGAAAAGTTACTATACTGCTCAGTACTTTTCAACCCTAAAATATGATTCTTAAAATCCCAACCATACTGGGCATTTTGTTTAGAGTCTTGTATATCCATATATTTAACTAAAAAACCTAAGAAAAACATTAGAACAAAAACTCCTGCAATCACAATAAAAATCCAATTAAATTGAACACCTTGCCCTTTTTTATTCATAAAGAAAAAATTGGATTTGTTATTTATATATGTTGTGCTCTAATAACTTGCCCTTCGTTAACTAGTTTAATATCTAATTCCCCATCGGTTAACTTATCACATAAAACAGACTTATCGTCCTGCAAAACAAAATATCTTCCTATCTCGATAGATAAATCCTTCTGATCAGCTTTAATAACAAAAACATTCTCCTCCACTTCCGCATCATAAGAAGAATCAATTAAATCCTTTAGTCTAGATAAAGTAATTTCACTTAAATCTTTCTCCTGACCAATATCCATAAAACAAATTTCAACAAAATCAGAAGGGACTTTCAAATCAATTAAACTTATTGAACTTCCATAACTATCCCTGTAAACAGAATCAAATTTCTCTTCAAGGTCACTAAAGAAAACCTCCTCCTTAAGTAAATCACCTTTCTCATTAAGTTGTATAGCAATTCTAATCCCAAACACCAAAACCAAAATAGCTACAATGGCGTAAAAAACATACATAATTGGTTGTCCGAATAATTGACCTCTTTTTTTCATTATACATACACACTAAACGCTAATTCATTGTCCCAAACGTCCAAACAATTAATATGATAGATTAAAGTATCTGGATCTAAACTTAGTTGATGTTTGAAAGTATTTATTGAATTTACCATCGGAGTTTCTTCTACATTACTTGTATGATAGGTACATGTTGCTTCCTCATCTAAAACAACAAATAATTTGCTTCCTTTGTCATAAATACTCACTAGTTTTGGAGCAGCAGTATCTTGAATTATATAAAATTCAACAGACTCACTAACTGTATTAAACGCATCATCTTTACAAGTTACTTCCAGTGTATGCTTTGTTCCAGAAGGACTTCCACTTAGAGCATCTGGATGCACTACACTATAATCATAATAAAACCCTGGTTCATCTACGCTAAAGTTATATTTTGCTCCATCCATCTTATAATCACAAAGTGCTAAAGAATCTGTCTGCACTTCTATCAAAGGATTTGATTCGTATGATTCACTTCCATCTATCGGGGACAATATTGTTAATGAAAAAGTAGGTACAACAACAAAGCCCATTTGAAGAGGAGGATTATTAAAATTTCCTGCTCCATCCATACAACTCATATTGAAAACATAGCTCAATCCAGCACCTTCCACTCCAGTTAATTCTTCCATATCAAGATAACTTAAATCTGCTAAATTCAAAGTAGTTCCATATTCAGTACAAGTATAATCGGTCCCAATACATGAAACATCTCCCAATGAGGAAAAAGATAATTCCATTTCTTCATATGTAGATACTCCACTTTGAGTATATCTACATCCTGCAATCCCATTATTTTCTTTTACATTTATAATCCAATCAATCTGTTCAGTACTCTCTGGTAATCTAACATTTGTGCCTGGAGAAACTATTCTAACTTCTGGCGGGAATTCGTCCGGCCTCTCATTAAAATTTACTTCTAAATAATTATAATCATCAGTTTTTGCATGTTTATTTCCATTAAGATCTTCACACTTAACATAAGCTCTAACTTCTCCCCTGGATTTGTCCTCTTCAGTATAAGTAATATTAACCTGGTTTTCAAGAGGATAATTTCCGACATCAAAAACATTCATATTTTCATATTCTGTTTCACTATTCTTACTGTACCTACAATTTGCCCTTTCATCAGTTTTAATAGACAATACAATTTTTCCTAATTCTGGCCAATCAAAATTTCCTGCTATTTCCAATTTATTAGAATCAACTGGTCCTTCTTGTCCGGTATATGCATCATTAGAATCAAATAATATTGCTCCGACCTCAATTACATTTGGAAGATTTACGTCATTAACATCCAATGGTTCACAGAACCCTTCATCTGGACTATCTCCAGGTAAGAATTTACAATGATCATAAGAACCTCCAAGAATATCGCATCTTTCAGGAGTACATGCCCACTGACCTTCTCCTCCACCACACTGAGAACACCTAGCTTTATCTTTATCAATGTAAGCTTCCTCCGGTCTACACGTTCCAGTATTCAAGCTTTGAGCAACTGTATAAACA
>CAYYFK010000001.1:33803-118099 GCA_964471565.1 Candidatus Woesearchaeota archaeon
AGCTTCCTCCGGTCTACACGTTCCAGTATTCAAGCTTTGAGCAACTGTATAAACATTAATCAAAGCGCCAATAACTTGTAAAACAGTTAAAACTTTTCCACCAATTGCAGCAGAAACCTCACTACTTATTGCAGCCTCTCCTGCTTCAACTCCAGCATCAACCCCCCCTTCCAAAGTTGCAAAGGCAACACTCTCTAATGAGTCTTCAGAGATTGCAAACGCTCCTTCCAAATATCCTTCTCCAGTTAAATGGGCCATCAAACCAGCACGAGTAGCTCCCTCTTTTGCCATGTAACTAGTTAAATCATCTTTCAATGCTGCAGCAAAGATACTTTTTCCAATAGGTTTAGCAAGATTATTTACCATCCATCCCATTGTACTAGGCTTAGAAAGACCACCAAAAATAGCAGACCTCACAACCCTCCAACCATCTGTTCCCTCACCACTATCATCCATCCAAGGAACATCTTCAAGTTCATTAGCAATTGAATTAGACAAAGCAAGTGCCCATGCTAAATTAATACTATCATCTTCATTTCTAAAAGCAAAATCATAAGATGGATCTGGATTAGCTAAATTTGCACCTTGACCAACAACTAAACTAAATCCTACCCAATACGCAGCACTCCACCAACGCCCAGTTGCCAACAAACTTGCAAGAGTACTCCAATAAGGGGGACTAGCACACAGCCCAGGAAGCCACGAACATGCTGCCCACCATACACTAACTAAAGCAGTAGCAGTACCAACTGCCAATAATCCTGCATTATACAAACCATTCCAATCTAAATTATTATGTTCAAACTGACAATCGCCTAAAGCATTACATTCTTCAACAGTACATGCGTTTGGAAAACTATCTCCTCCATCTCCACATTTATTACACTGGTCTTCTGTACTTATGGATGGAGGATAAATAGGATTACAAGACCCAATAGGCGCATACAAATCATGATCATACTCGCACATTTCAACATCTCCAACTTTTCCCCTGTCTTTACAATCCTCTCCAAGTTTTAGATTTCCAGCAACATCCCAATCACTTGGTTCTTGACAAGATGAACCCAAAGCCACAATAGGGGCGCCAAGATAAGGCAAATAAGAAAACAAATCAAGATCAAATCCACTTCCACAACCGCTACACTGAGACCATTTATTTTCAACAACTTTCGAAGTTCTTCTAGTAAGGTCTCCAAAAGTTTGACTACCTTCAATGCAAACTTCATTACTTCTATCTAAATCGTGAGTAGACTCAACTAGCCCAGCATTACAAGTTAAAACTCTTTCAATTAATCCCTTACTTCTCCCATCATTATAGAAATGCCCTTCATGTAAAGTTAAACAAATACTATCTCCATTTAGAAATTCTTGAATATCACATTCTGGACATTCTCCTTCCAAAACACACGCAGTAGTTTTACAATCTGCATCGATTTCTCCTCCCTTTCCATCTGGATCATAACAAGTTTCATCTGGGTAACCACAATCCTTGACTAACTCTTCCCTATTTCCAGCAGAGTCATACCAATATACTTTATGTTGTGTCTCTCCCTGTAAATTATCATCTCCGCAAGCTTTATACGAATGAGTTTCAACCCTTGCAGCACAAGAAGTTACCGGAGAACAACTTGAAATCCCTTCATGAAAATTTAAAACATTAGAATTGCCAATATCACATTGTCCTAAAGTGGTATACGAACAATCACCCACCATTTCACAACAACCAAGTTGACTTGGTGAACAAGATTGGCTACATTGTATTTGATTAGTTTGTCCAGCATTAAAATTACCTAAACATTCATTATTTTCAACAACAGTACAAACACCGCCAGTATCACAACAGCCTAGTTGACATTCAGGAACAGATTCTTTTGGTGAATCAAATGGTATTCCTCCTTCGGCTTCGCATTTAATCTTAGGAACATTAGATAAACAAACTTGCCCTTCTGTAGGCTTACATGTTACTTTTTTACATTCAGAAACAGAACTAACGTCGCCTAAACTAACCGAACCATCACACAACGGTTCTATTTCACTTCTCTCTCCAGAGAAACAATAATCTCTTTCTCCAGTTTCTGGATCTATATTCCCTTGGATACAATAATAAGGAGTCTCAGCCTTAACTTCCTTAGGAGCAATAGCAATTATATTAAAGAATGAAAAAATAACTACTAGAATCAAAAATACCGCAATCCTTTGTTTATAACCAATTAACATTCTTTCAATAAGACATTAAATTCAGCCTCAAATTCCTCCACATCAAATCTTACGAAGTAACAATCCACACATTCTGTATTGCAATTATTCATATTCCCAACTTGTATATCCGGGTCTTTCAAAATATCAACACCATACCATCCAGCATTAAACGTAATACCATTCAAACTACAATAACTATTGTAATCAGAAGGTATACTAATGCCCATATAACATTCAGTTATATCTGCAGCTACATTCTGAACTTTTTTCAAAGGAGCATTTGCAGAAGCAACAACTTCATTAACAGTTGCAACATAATCATCTTTCTTAATTTCAAGAGGAAGATTGAAAGAAACTTTTTGATATACTTCTTCAGCACCGATCTCTGGTACACCTAAAATAAACTCCCTATTTGAAATACTCAATCCCTTATCTTCAAAATCATTAAATCCATTATTAATACATTCTTTTAACCTATCCAAATTTTTATCTTCCATCATATAATCTTGTAATTCAATAGCAAACTTATCTAAAGTAATTAATCTATTTTGTCCTTCAACATAACTATGAGCAATTAAAAAAGAATCCTCGCACTCCAAGTCATCATCATAAGTTTCACAATATTCTTCTCCAACAGGAGGTTCAAAATGTCCTCCCCCTCTAGAAACATAAATTATAGAATCAACCAATTGTTCTCTTGTACATTCATCAACTAATCCTTTAATAGGTTCAACTTGAGAAGCAACAAAAACATCTGCCCTCTCATCACTAGTTATGTTTCCAAGAAGATCTCCTTGTATAAAAAACAGCCAAGCTAGAACAGCCAAAACAACAATTCCTAAGATTATAAAGATAGTTACCTGTCCTCTCTTTTGCATAAATGAAAATATAAGAACTAAATATATAAAGGTTTCCCTTAATCGTTACTAACCCTCGGTGCAAGGATGGTTCTCAACTGTAATCTGTCAGTCAAACCATAAACAATTTCCAATGGATAATCACTTCCAAATTTCAAAGAAACCTTATCTGTTAATTTTGACCCTTTGATTATTTTTTTTAAATACTCAACAGAATATTTTGACTTAACACTATCCTCATCTCCACCGCCAAACTCGATTTGATTTCCTTCATTAGATTTAATATTTACTTTGGCATCAGAGACATGACTTGCTGCCTCAATAATAAATTCATCTTTCAATGCAGACAAAATAATGGAATCTGCAATTATTGCCATATCTTCAACAACTTCATTAAAAACACTAGAATTCATTTCAATACTAACTGGAAATTTTAGCTCTGGAATTTTCTGTTCTCTTTCTCTTATATCAATAAGGCCTAAATTAAATTTTCTTTTACCTTCTCCATCTAACATTATTTTTAATCTATTTTTTTCATTGTCTAGTTCCAAAGTTGTTTTATCATTTGCCTTGGTTCTACTTAATATCTGTTTAAAACTATCTAAATTAATTGCAATTGTTTCCTCCCCTTGAACATCATATTCAACAAAAGAGCTACTCAATAATCTAAAAACAATCATGGCCACATTAGCAGGATCCATAGCAATAATTTCTAACTTATCAGAATCAAATTTTATTTGAACATCACTTACTAAATCGGAAATAATACTCACGCTCTCTTTTAATAATCTCGGCTCAGCCAATACAACTTTCATCTTAAAAAGGAAAATGGAGGTTTGTTTTTAATGTTTTCTATACTTTAGTATACTCTCCATCTATGTCTACATTTAGTGCACTCAAAAAACCTAGTTTCGGATTCATCACTTGATCGAGTTTGCAACGTCCAGAAATATGCTTTCTTATTTCCACATTTATTACATTCTTCATCAACCTTTGGCAAAGTTTCAATTTTCTTATCCTGAATTTCTATTTCTTGCTCTTTAGTTAATCCAACCTTTTCTTTTAAAATCAAATTTTCGGCTTTCCCCCGGGGACTATGTCCACAGGATGAACAACTCGCTTTTTTCTTTTCATTATCTAATATCATTAAAGACCCGCATTTTTGACAAAACATTCCGTTCATTTTACCAACCCCCAAAACATATTTATTATTTCACTAAATTTTATTTTTACCCAGCCAAGCAAAGGTAATCTAAACACTGCCTTCCCTATTAATTTGTCTTCACTAATGTCTTCTTCATTTCCAGACATTCTTTCATTATTGTCTCCTTTTGTTTGGAAATGATATCCTTCATCATCACTCCAAAGATGGACGACCCGATGAATAATTGGGTAATTTAATCCCCCATCAAAAACCACTACATCTCCCACTTTTATATCTTTCGCTTCTTTCCCAACTAATACAATAACATCTCCTTTGTTAAATCCATTTTTAAAACTATATTCCTCAAAATCTTCCATAGTAATTTCATATTCCTCATACCACTCACCACAAGTTTCCCAATAAGATTTTAAAGAAAAGGGTCCTTTTTTATCAACTTTAGTACCACATAAAATTGGATTCTGACAATCGTCATCCAAATAACAAGATGACCTATGCTCCATGCTTTCAGAAACAACTGCAACAATTGGATAACCAGTTCCTAAAACGAAACCAATTCCAGGATAGATGAGAAACTTAACAAGAATAAATGCTAAAATAATAGACACAATCCAACTCCATAAGGAATCTTCGTGCCATAAAAAGTTCCAAATCTTCTTAAAATTCATAACCTAACTTTACAATACTGCCATTTAAAAAACTTTTCAAAAGGACTTAATCTTAACTAGGAACTCAGAATTCTTTTTCTTTATCCTTTCAACAGCCAATAACAAGGCTTTCTTAGGATCTTCCTTCCCATCCGTTTCAACAATCAAGATTGGATTGCCAACCAAAGGATGGTCTACGTTATAACCTGAAACCTTTATATGAGAGTCACTCCACAGTTCTCTCCGCAATACATTAGCTAGTGTATGGTCTTCCCCTTCTATCCTAATTTTGAGAGAACTTTTAGATTCTTCTAATATTTTTAGTTCCATATTATAAAATTAGTGAAAATTCTCCTATTTTAAAGCTTTCGCTTTAACATCCAGATTCCTACATTTGTAGGGTATTTTTCTGATTTATGAAATTTCATAGTTTTCTTTAAAATTATCTCTTTGGCTTCAATTCCAACAACTTCAAACTCATTTTCCTTAGATAATTTATCAATAAATGTTTTACTTTCAATTTTATGGATAGAATAAATACTATTAGAAATTTCCATTGCCTTTTCTAAAAAATTCTTATCCGCGTGTTCTTGTTGAACCCCGAAAGGAGGATTCATTACAACGGTATCAACTTTCTCATCAAATTCCAATATATCCATTTTTCTAAAATGAACATTTTCAAATTTACAATTTCTAATTGCTACATCTAAAGCCCCATTATCAACATCTAAAAAATATACTACTTTTGCTCCAAGCAACAAAGCACCAATGCCAAAAATTCCATTTCCACAACCCAAATCTGCAACAATCTTATTCTCAATATCTCCTTGCATAAACGCATTCCAAAGAATATGTGCAGCTAATTCGGAATCAGTTGGATACTGTTCCAACTCAGGCTTAACATTTTCAAATTTTTCTAATTTAGATAATTCTATAGCTAACTTTTTCTTATTCATTTTTCTTCAACAAATCACCAATAGTTAAATTCTTATCTTTAAAATCTATTTCCTTGCTTTCTTTTTTTACATTAATCCTAGGCGCTTTTTCTATAAGTTCAATTTTCAAATAAAAATTTAGTTTCTTGGCTAATTTAAAATCTGGTTTCATTTTCCCAGATTCAATTTGATGAATTATCGATTCTCTTTCACCAACATCCCTAGCCAATTCTTCTTGTTTTAATCCTTTTTTCTCTCTTGCAGTTTTTATCAGTTCAGAATAATCTTCAACAATCACTTCAACATCTTCTTCTCTCCTCTCGAAGGTTTTCACTTCTCTAATAACTCTTGGCTCAGATATAGCAACTACTTGACCATGTTTGCTACAATCTGGACAAACTTTTAACATAGAGCCTTCAACAATAGCATCAGTTAAGTTGCCTTCTTTCCCACACATTTCGCAAGTAGTCATTTTCTAGATTAAAGCCTGTATACTTTCAATCTCATTAAATCCATTTAATAACTTTCCGTTAACAACAATTGAAGGAACTCCTGTAACTTTATACTTTTCCTTAAGAATTTCTACCTCGGTCAATCCAAGGTCATAATCAAATGAATAAATCCTTATGTTTTCATTCTCTTCATAAATAAAATCTAAAATAAATCCTTGTTTCTCACAAGAAGGACATTTTTCTTTATCATTAGAATAAAAATAGAGTATCAAATCATAATCTGTTCCGCACTTTCTGTTTAAATCACTATAATATAAAAAATCATTAATTTCCAACAGAGAATAATACGTTTTTAGAGTAAGAACTCTCTCATCTTCTTTTCCTAATTCACTTTCTAGCCTGGCTATCCTAAATCTAATTTCTTCATATTCTCCACCAAGTTGGGAATTATCCTCCAAATATTCACAAGGATATTCGCCAAGTAATCTATACTGCAAATCATATCTCAATAGATCTGTCTTCATATCAGATAACTCATTCAAAGTACCAGAATAATTTAAACTATTAACAAAAAATCCCAAAAGAAAAGCAACAGCAAAGATTAGAGTAGTAATTACAAAGGTCATAAAATAATATTTTTTCGTTATCTTTCTTTTAACTACCATTTTTGATTCCTCTGAAATATAAAATCAATGAATACCCCTAACCATATCGTCATAACAAACAACCCGTATATGATTAAATAGACAGGTAGGACAAACCACCCATATTTAAATATTTTTTCTTTATGCGCTTCATGCGACCATTTTATCAAAACAGTAGCAAAGAACAACGCCATAATAGCTAACGTTAACATGGTATATGATAACGAAAACCAGTGAAACTGTAAATTATCAAATAGGGATAAAAAATCAAAATTAATACCTTGTAGATTTGATATCCAATTTAAGGTTTTTTGGGCACCTAAAAATAGCCCCATTAAAAATAGAAGGGCTATCAAAATCCCTGTGGCTAAAAAACTGGGAAATTCCATCATTCCAAAATCTCCATATTGCCGATTAAACATCATTTTTCTATATTTCAAAGAATTGACAAGCCCTCCCTTGTACCACCTATTTCTCTGATGATAAAAAGAAATTAGATTGTCTGGAGCAGAAGTATATGAGACCACATCTAATACTTGAACTAACCTATAATGGTGTTTCTGCAATCTCAATGATACTTCCAAATCCTCAGTTAAATTATTTTCAGAAAATCCCCCAATTTTAATCAAGACATCTTTCTTATACACACTAAACGGACCTGGAGCAACAGGAACACAATCTAAAAAAGACATAGCATACTTGTAAAAAAAAGTTGCTAGATATTCTATCCACTGAAATTTTTCTATTATTTTTTTTGGATTTCTGACTTTTATAATTGGCAAAACACAGGCAACTTCTTTATCTTCAAAATAAGGCAACATTTTTTGCAATGCTTCTTTATCAATAGTTGAATCCGCATCAAAAACAACAAAATACTCTCCTTTAGCAAGTTTCAGAGCATGATTGATTACTGCCCCTTTTCCCCTATTAACTTCAGAAATTAATTTAATCTTGCTATCTGAATACTTTTCAATAAACTCTTTAACAACTTTTTTTGTACCATCCTTGCTTCCATCGTCCATAACAAATAATTCTATCTTATCTTTTGGATAATTTAAATCCACAACAGATTTCATAGTTTTCCAAATTCTTTTTTTTTCATTCCAAGCAGGGATTGTAATACTAACTAAAGGAAATTTTTCAAGTTTTTTATTTTCTTTTTTTGGTTCATTAAAAATCCTATCTAACGCAACAAGTAACCAGAAAATTAAGAAGAAGGAAGAAGTGTACAGTACAAATAAATAGAATATATCATAAAACTCAAGCATACTCTTTACCTCTTTTCATTCCAATAATAATACTTATATGTATCATAAAAGGGCAAATAATAAAAAACTTATAAGTCTTTGGAATCTTCATTTACTGCTTCAAATAGCTTCTTTGCATCTAAAGAGGTTTTCAAACTATCTTCAACAACATCAAAATAATCATAGAATTTCTGTGTTAATTTTAGTATCCTTGTTCTTCCAAATCTTTCAGAAGTCAAAAATCCCTCTTCTTTCAATTTCTTAATATGATCGTATGATTTATTCCCCCTAATATTTGTAACATCTGACTGAACAGCAGGTTGCCTATAAGCAATAATTGCCAAAGTTTCTTGAGTTGGTTTATCTAATTCTGCATCAGATAACAAAGATTCTGTCAAATACAAAAATTCTTTCCTTATATTCAGCCTCCACAGATCATTTTCATTAACAATTTGTAAAGCAGAATTCTTTTTCTCATAGTCTCCCTTCAATTCTTGTAAAACTTGTTTCAAATAACCAGTACTTCCAATACTAGCCAATTTACCTAAATCTTCTAATTTCAAGAATTTCCCTGTAGTAAACAAAACCGCCTCTATCCTATTCTTCGCATCTTGCATACTTGCCTAAATAAGTTTAGAATTTATAAAAGTAATGAAAAAAAAGAAAAAATTAGATGGAGCAGCACATTGTGTGAACCTCTTCATCTGGTGATAATTCATAGTTACAAGTAAGAATATGTCCATCTTGTGCCATCCATTGCCCAAATACACATTTAGTTTGTTCACCATTCTCACTATTATAGAAGTCACAAACTTCTTTAACATCTACTGGAGTAGAATTATAAAGACCTGAGAAAGTCAATAAACAGTCTTCCTCAAACATATCCAAAACGTCTTTTTCCTCACAACACATCGTATCCATCTTAATCCAGTGTATAGCTCCTCCCTCTTCAATAACTTCATCCCAATTATTAATAAGGTACTCATACTCGATTCCTTCATCACATGCCAATAAAGTAGAGGTAGCAATTTCCCCATAAGGAGTCACATACTCTACAACAGATTCACTGAATGAACAGGTACCAGAACAAAACTCACTTCCAGTCAAAACTCCATCTAAATTGTCATCTAATGATCTATATCCAGGATAAGTATAATTATTACCTTGGCTGTCTTCATTTATCTGGACAGTTGGGAATACATCACATGCTACTCCACCTGGGAAATCCTCACTTTCTTCAGTATCTTCATCTCCCTCATTACCTGGTTTCAATTCTTCATCAAAGGGCAACCCAAAATATCCTTCACCAAAAGGACTCTCTTGGGCCTTAGTACATCCAGTCAACCCAATAACTATCATCATCAAAAAAACTCCAAAGATTAATCTTTTCATTATATCACCTCAATTATTAATTAATAAAACTAAGATAGTTCAATATATAATCTTTATTCTGGACAAGCCCTAATAAACAGGAAATCTCAAAATGGCAGCAAATCCGCCCATTTCTTTCAGTTGAGTACCTTCTCTAGTTTCAATAGAAATAATTTTAAACTCGCTTCCAGAATCTTCGGCTAATTTCTCCAATTCTTCCATATCTTTATCTTCCAAATCTTCAGATAATAAAAGAACTTTAACCGCCCCTAATTCCAAGGCCTTACGAACTTCATCTTTTCCATAAGAAACTTTATCAGATTCAGTAGCCAATTTTTGAAAAAATTCTTGCATTATTTTCTTTTCTTCAACAATAACTTCATTTGCCAAAATATCTTGACTTTTATCTACAAGCTCATTCAAACCAAAGGTTCCAGTATAACCTAAATCTTTAACACCAACAACTTTATTTTTCAAAGCAGCATACATATAATCTCCTTTCAAAAAATCTTCTTTAGTTGGCCCAGGCCCTCCGACCAAAATACCTTTCAACGTTTTCATTTCAAAAAATTCCTTATTCGCTGTCGCACCAACTTTCTTAAAAAACTCTTTAGCTGCAATATCTCTTAATCTAGCATACCTCTGTTGAGATTGGCCTCCTTTTGTTGTTTTCCCAGGAACATTAGAAGTAAAACTGGCAAGTTCAACAATAGTCGTTCCTTTCAATAACCCAATAGTTCCCTCTCTCCTATCCACAACAACCAAACCATACGCTTCATCATAATCCAAAAACTTTTTTAGAGGTTCAGTAACAAAAGTCTGATCGCATCTATACATCCGAATATTCAAAACCTCTGGAGGTTCAAGACTAAAAACTTCAAGCTTTGGATGTCCTTCTTTCTTAGAAACATTACCTGCAAAAACAGCAAGACCGTTTGTAGGTGTTTTTCCAACAACCCTTAGATGCCTAATAGCTTTCTCTAAAGAATTAATTACATTATCTCTAGTTTGCTTATCTTTAATATTACTTGCAGTACCTTGCTCTTGTGATAAATGAGAAATAATTTTTGTCAATTCATATCCTGCAGGAATATACACACTAACTAACTCCGTATGTCTCCCTCTAACACTATCTAAATTCGAAATAAATCTTTTTAATTTCTGTTTAGTTTTTGTATCCATTTTAAACTAAAGATTAATACCAAATTTGCCTACTAAAATATCTTTCGCATTTGTAACTGCTTTCAAATCGTCTAAAACTATATCTAATAATAGCTTTTCATCATCTCCAATGGTCAAAATAATCTCCTCCTTAAGAGATTTATTATGTTTTGCCTTAAACTCTCTAACTTTACCTAAAACTTCAACAAATTTATCCCAAGTTTTTTCAGCAACTTCATTTTTTAATTTTTTATCATATTCTGGCCAAGTAGAAATGTGGATACTCTTATTTTTTTCAAAATCATACAAATTATAAATTTCTTCGGTGATGAAAGGCATTATTGGAGCAAATAATTTTAAAGTGTTCAAAATCAAATACCTCAAGGTATACTGAGCACTCCTTCTTTCTCCAACTCCCCTTTTATCAGGATTATACAATCTATCTTTAGCAATTTCCAAATAATTATCGCAAATTTGACCCCAAAAAAATGCCTCAGTAATTAATTTAGATTTAGAATACTCATGTTTTTCAAACAATTCAGTGCTTTCCTTTATCAAATCATTGAACTTAGAAATTATCCCTTGATCAATTAAATTTAACTTAACTTTTTTATTATCAAAGTCTTCCAAATGCATAAGAGAAAACTTAGAAGCATTCCAAAGTTTAATTACAACTTTTAATCCATTAGCCAATTCATCTGGTTTATATGAAAAATCCTTTCCAAGAGCGGCACCAGAGGACCAAAATCTTAAAGCATCCGCACCATATTTTTCCAAAACATCTTTTGGATCTACAGCATTTCCTTTAGATTTACTCATTTTCTTTCCTTTAGAATCCAAAACATGCCCAGAAATAACAATATCTTTCCAAGGAATTTCTCCATTATTATAAAGCCCCTTAACAATTGTATAAAATGCCCACGTTCTTATGATATCATGTGCCTGCGGTCTTAAGGACATTGGATACATTTTACCAAAATCAACATCTCGATACTTCTCATCTTTATCTTTTATCCAATTCAAAACAATTTGAGGAGTAACTGAAGAAGTTGCCCAAGTGTCCATAACATCCTCTTCTGGAATAAAATTTTCAGAACCACAACTACATTTCTTAGAAGGTTTATCTTTTAATGGGTCAACTGGTAAATCTTTTTCACTAGCAAAGATTGGTTTTTCACATTTTTTACAATACCAAATAGGCAAGGGAACACCATATGATCTCTGCCTAGAAACTCCCCAATCCCACTCTAAGTTTTCAACCCAATGATTATACCTAGTCTGCATAAAACTAGGGTACCATTTAATTTTTTTTCCAGCATTAATAAATTTTTTCTTCGACTTCAGAACCTCTATAAACCATTGTTTAGAAGTCAAAAATTCAATTTCAGTTCCACATTTATCATGAACATTAACAATATGATTTATAGTTTCTTTATTTTTCAACAATTTTTCCTTTTCAAGTTCTTCCAAAATTAATTTTCTTGCTTCTTTAATCTTTTTTCCCTTATAATGTTTAGCAAGTTCATTCATAGTTCCGTCTTTATTAAAAACTATTCTAGGTTCAACTTTTCTTTTAGCTATTGCTTCAACATCATATTTGTCTCCATAACTACAAACCATAAGAATTCCACTTCCTTTTTCAGGATCAGCAGATTCATCTGAAAAAATAGGAACTTCATAATCAAATAACGGAACTTTAGCTTTCTTTCCAATTAAACTTTTGTACCTCTTATCTTTTGGATTTACATACACACATACGCAAGCAGGAATCAATTCTGGTCTTGTTGTAGAAATAATAATCTCTTTTTTTTCTACCTTAAACACAACATCATTAAATGTACTAGAAAATTCCTTATCTTCTAACTCTGCTTGAGCTATTGCAGTCTGACAATTAACACACCACATAGTTGGAGCATATTTTTGATAAAGAGATCCTTTCTTATTGATATCAAGTAAGGATTTCTGAGATGTTTTAATACAGTGCTCATCTATTGTTGAATAAGTAGTATCAAAATCACAACTCATCCCTATATCTTTCCAAGATTGTACAAAGGCAGGAGTTATTTCCTTAACTGTTTGTTGACAAAGTTTAACAAAATCTGATCTTTTCATACCATTGTGCCTAACTTTTTTCAATTTTTCAACTAATCTCTCAGTTGGCAATCCATTATCATCAGTACCAAAAGGGAAAAAAACATTTTTTTGTTTCATTCTTTTATACCTAGCAATAAATTCAAATTGAGAATAATGCATAGCATGTCCTAAATGCATCTCTCCTGAAACAGTTGGAGGAGGGGTATCTACAGAATAAATTTTTCCTTTTTTCTTGGGATCAAACTTGTAAATTTTTTCCTTTTCCCAATACTTATTCCATTTCCTCTCGGATTCCTTAAAATCATACTTCTTAGGTAATTCCATAACAAAATAAACGCTCAAACTTTTTATTTAAAACTTTCTAATACAAATTTAAATTCTTATGTTTCAAAGAAACAGCATAAGTATTTGGATTGATAGTCATACCATCCCTGGCAGCAATTGTTTGAACATCAGTAATTCTCTGTATTTCTCTAGCTTGATAGATTGGATTTTGCTCCAACATCTTTTGTCCAAAGTGTGTCAAAATAACTAAATTTGGTTTGACTGCCTGAATAATTTTTACAGCGTCATCAGAACACAAATTACTTTCATCTTTATGCCCCATAGGTTTAAGAACGTTCAGAATCAAAATATCGCTTCCTTTTAATTCATCCGTTAGTCCATCAAAATGAGTAGTATCTCCAGAATAGCCAATAACAAATTTATCACAAAATATTTTAAACCCAATAGCGGTTTCATCTTCATGTTTAGTTTTTAGAGTTCTTACCTCTATATTATTACCAAACTTTACAACATTACTTGCTTCTAAAGCTAAAATTTTATCTAGTCTTCCCTTATGTTTTCTAGTAATATAGGACTTTTCGCCCTCTTTTCCCTGAACAAGAGATTTACTTCCGATTAAAATGCCCCGCTTATCTATTCCGGAGTGAGTCATAGAATCAATAACAACATTGATATCATTACAATGTCCAAGATGGGAGTGGCTACACAACAAAATATTATTGCCCCTCAAAGAAATATTATAATCATTAGCTTTAATTAACGCACCTGGGCCAGGGTCTATATGAAACTGGATACCTCTAATTCTTACAATGATTCCTCCAGAGGCCCTCAACTGCTTATTTATGGCAAATTTACCCCCGGCAGTTCCTAAAAAGATTATTTCATATGGCTCTATTTTAACTCAATTAAGAGAGCTTCTGGTTATTTTTAAAGATTTGTAGTTCCTTGTCACCTTGACACGCACGGAGAGATTGTTTATAAGGAATAAAGACATATTAAAGGAATGAAAATTACAAAAGAAGATGTATTGAAAACATACAAGTCAGAATTTCATGGTAAAAGGGCCCTGCACCAATACGAACATTGGTTTCCTTTAAGAGCTTCTCCAAGATTAGCAGGAGTGGTTGCCGATTTAATGGAGGATGGACACTTACAAGATTGGCCAAAGTTAAGATTAGATTATACTTCAAATTCAGAAGAAGAATTAGAAAGGTTCAATCAAGAAATCTATCTGCTCTTTGGAATAAAAGGAAAGATTAGAGATTGCAAATCAAATAACTATGGTACTAAAAATCTGGGGGTGAATAACAAACCATTATCTAGATTATTAAAAATAATTGGAGTTCCAGTAGGCCCAAAAGTATTGACCTCTTTTAAAATACCTAACTGGATAATGGAAAATAAACTCTTATTCTCAAAATTCATAAATAGATTGATTAGTTGTGAAGGTTGTGTGGATAAAGAAAATAGATACATAGAGATCCAAATGTCTAAATCTATGGGGTTACAAAAGGAAGGTTTAGAATTCTTCAACCAAATAAAGCAAGGGTTAGAAAAACACTTTGGAATAATTTCAACAAATCCTTTTCCCGGAGGAAGATACACTAGAAAAGATGGAACAAAAGCAAGAATGATTAGATTAAAAATAAAAAGAGCAAAGGCAGTAATATTGTTTAAAGAAAAAATAGGAATAGAAAATCCAGAAAAAAAGAAAAAACTAAGCGAGGTTGCTAAAAAATTAAAAGAATCTAGTAACATCGAAAGGTTTAAATAACAATTTCTAACAAAGGAAAATTATTGGGACGGTAGCTTAATCTGGGAAAGCACTAGACTGAAGATCTAGGGATTGAGGGTTCAAATCCCTCTCGTCCCACCATTTTTCAAAATATTTATAATTCAGATTCAACTCCCATTACTAAATTGAGGTGTTTAAAAAAAGTAAGAGGTGGCCTAGTAGGCATTATAGCTGCCCCTCTAATTTTGGGATCTTGCTCAAAAAATTCTCCAACTTTCATAGAAAATCCTCCAACCGAAAGCCAAATAGAAATACTAACTTCTAATCAAAATGGAAACTTAACTTTACCAAACGGAAAAATTGTACATTTACAAGAAGAAAGTACCTCAAGCTCAATTCCTGAACAAGATATAGTTTGTTTTAGCGGGGAAGATTATCAAACCATAATAACAAAAGAAGGCACATACCACCAAGCAATTTTATCTTCAAATAATTCAGAAACAGATACATTAAAACTTAAAGATTCACAAACATATGATCATGATATAAGGATTATTGAAGATCCCCAAAATTTATTCTTTAATTTTTCAAAAGATATTCTAGAAGGAAGATTTAACCTAGATAGAACCTCTGAATGCGAAATGTATAAAGGAACAACCTCTGGAGAAGAAGCATTATTGGCATACTCAGTAGCTGAAGGAATTCTAATGTATGTTGGAGTAGATTGGATAGCCACGATAATTGGAGAGGTATATGAATTAGCTGGAGCTACAGACAATTTAGAATTTAAAGAATTCCTCCTAGAAAATAACTGGGACTCATATGTGAAAGAAACAATAGTATCCGAACAACCCTTCATATCGACAAAGACTCACTTTAAGTATCCAAGTAACCAACCAGAATTAACATTGGAAAGTTTAGTAGAAGAAGACAGTGTATCAATACAATTTACTGGTTCTGACAAAGAAATTTATGAAAACCCACTTCACGATACAATAGAAGATAAAACAATAACATGTAGAGGTCCAACAGAAAATGGAGATTTTAATTACGCCTGGGACTTATATGATTCACAAGACAACTTAATAGATTCAGATTCAGATCAAACACAAGAGCTAACTTTAACATTTAACTTGCCAGCTGGAAATTACAAACTAAAAACAACATTATATGATGATACATTCTGGAAAGATATCTATGATGATTCTGGAACAAACAAAAGTCAACTCGAAACACAGTTTACAGTAGAAGGAGATTTAGAAACATTAATTTTACAACCAGGAATAGAAGATGGGAAAGACACATTCATTAGAATAGAAGAAATATGTGATTCAGATTGGAATTGTAATGAATATCACAAGAATGATAATTATGGGCAAGAAGAAACATTAAGAGCATCAATGAGAACATATAGCGTAAGACATTTTGACAGCACAATAACTCTAATACAATTTAATATTCCAGAGATATCTCAAATAGAAAGCGCAACCTTAGAATTATACGGAACAATTACAAAAACAGATTACGAAAACGACTGCGGGGAAGCAAAGATAAGTTGTTATAATATGGAAGGCTTATGGTCAGAAAACACTGCAAATTTTAATAATTCATTTTATTCAATAGACACATCATACAAAATAGATGAAATAATGATTCCATATAATTCAGATCAGCAACCGCGCTGGATTTCTTTAGATGTCACAACCCAAGTTCAAAAATGGGTAGATGGAACTAATTCAAATTACGGATTAGCAGTTGCTGGAAGTGGAACAGGTTGTAGTGTGAGTGGCTTAGAAAACATTCCTTCTTCAGAGTATTTAGAAGATTCTACACTAAGACCAAAACTAATAATAAAATATTTGGAATAAAAACCTTTATAAAATTCCCTCTCTCTAAATTTATTAACAGAGGTGATGTTCATGAACAATAAAAAGGGTGCAATTGAAATGTCTATGACTACAATAATAATAGTAGTTATTGGGATTACTCTTCTTAGCCTAGGTTTAGTCTGGGTAAAAACAATATTTGATAATTTAGGAGATACAACTGTAGATGCATTTGATCAAGTAGATGCAGCAATAGGTGAGCTAGGAACTATAAATAGTCCACTAACAATTAATCCAGACAAAATAAGAGTTGAACAAAAAGGGGCAAAGAGTGTAGATGTGATAGTCGCTAATTTTGAAAGTGAGGATCTTGTATTCACAGCGGTAGCTGAGGTAGTTGGAGATAATGAGCAAATAAAATGTTTATTCGTGGACACTCGTGAAGGAGAATCTAAAGAATACACCCTAGAATCGGGACAACAAGCAAAATTATCTCTAATCGCAGATGATAAAAGTAGCGCTCTAGGATTTGATAATTTTTGTAATGTTCAAATAGAGGGATTGTCTGGAGATAATATAGAAACTCTTCAAATAGAAATCGTAATGAAAGAATAAACTTTTTTTCTTTTTTTCTATAGAAACCTTTTTAAATAGTTATTTTTCTCCACATGATATGAAAATAAACGATTTACCACCTGGAAAAATAATTGAAAAAACAGCGGAAGCTCTAAAGAAAATTCCAGAAATAAAGGCCCCAGAATGGTCAAATTTTGTAAAAACAGGAAGAAGCAAAGAAAGGCCTCCGGCAAATGAAGATTGGTGGTATGCAAGATCTGCTTCAGTTATGAAGAAAATTTCTAAATATGGTCCAATTGGAGTAAACAAATTAAAGAAAAAGTATGGTAGCAAAAAAAATAGAGGTCACAAACCAGGAAAAAGATTTGATGCTTCAGGAAATATCATAAGGAAAATATTACAACAGCTTGAAAAGGCAGGATTTATAGAGCCTGCATCAAAAGGCGTACACAAAGGAAGGATATTAACAAATAAAGGAAAATCATTTTTAGACAAATCATCAAAATAAAATGGCAAGATATAAACCTCTAGGGAAAAAATTACGTTTAGCAAAAAAGGGAAGGCAAACTAGATGGGCCCCTTTTTGGATAGTTCCAAAAATAGCCGGAGTTGGCAAAAAAATACACCCTTCAGCATTTACTGCTAAGAAAAGAAGTTGGAGAAGGACCAAAACTGGAGAGTAAAGATGGAAAGAGAATATATAATCCCCTTAAGAAAAGAATTCTCTAAAGTGCCAAGATATAAAAAATCATCAAAATCAATTAGAGCAATAAAAGCATTTATTTCTAAACACATGAAAACAGAAAATGTGGTTATTGGAAAATATCTAAATAATGAAATTTGGAAAAACGGTCCAAAAAATCCTCCTTCAAAGGTTTCAGTAAAAGCCGTAAAAAAAGAGGATAAAGTAAAAGTAGAATTAATTGGGGCACCAGAGGAACCAGTTAAAGAAGAAAAACCTAAGAAAAAAAGTATAAAAGAAAAATTACAAGAAAAGGCAGATGAAAAGCCAACTAAAGAAGAACCAAAATTAGAAAAAGTTCCAGAAGCAAAGGAAGAACCTAAAAAAGTAATTAAAGAAAAGCCAAAAAAAGAAAAAGTTCCAACAGCAAGCGAATTAGCTAAGAAAAAAGAAGATAAAAAGAAAGAAGAGAAAGTAAAAAAAGTTCCAACAACAAAAGAATTAAAAGAAAAAAAGTAATCCTTATAAATCTTATATTTTGACTTAATTCTATGAAATTACCATCAGAAAGTATTCCAAAAAAAGTATTAGTAAAGAAAGAAGCTGAAACTAGTCTAGATTATGGAGCAACTCCAGAAAAAAGGTCATTAAAGGAATCTTTAAACTATGGAATTATAAATATAGACAAGCCAAAGGGACCAACATCACACCAGGTTGCAGACTATGTAAAAAAAATTCTCAATTTAAAGAAAGTTGGACATTCTGGAACTTTAGATCCTGCAGTAACAGGTTCATTAGTAACTACATTAGGAAATGCAACAAAAGTTACTCAAGTTTTACTAAAAGGCGGAAAAGAGTATTTATGCTTAATGCATTTACATAAACCTGTAGAAAAGAAAAAAATAGAGAAAGTAATGGACGAATTCATCGGAGAAATAACCCAACTTCCTCCAGTAAAATCTTCAATAAAAAGGCAAAAAAGAAAGAGAACTATCTATTACATGAAAATACTTGAAATTGAAGAACAAGATGTATTATTCTACGTAGGAACTCAAGCAGGGACATATATTAGGAAACTGTGCCACGATATCGGTCAGAGACTAGAAGTGGGGGCACATATGGCTCAGTTAATAAGAACAAAAGTGGGACCATACAATGAAAAAACCATGCATACATTACATGAATTAAAGGATGCTTATGAATTTTATAAAGAAGGCAATGAAAAAGAATTAAAAAAAATAATCCTTCCAGTAGAGTCAGCAATTCAACATTTACCAAAAATTTGGATTCTTGACACAACAGTAGACTCATTAAGCCACGGTGCAGATTTAAACATTCCAGGGATTTCAAAACTAAATGAATTCTCAAGAAATGAACCGGTGGCAATTCTAACTTTAAAAAATGAGCTAGTTTCACTAGCAGAATCCGAATTGTCTTCAGAAGCAATAATGAAAAATGAAAAAGGTTTAGCAGCAGTAACAAAAAAAGTTTTTATGAAATCTGGAATTTATCCAAAAATAGAAAAATGACCCATCATATAATTAAAGAAGAATCAGAAATTCCTTTAGTCGGAGCAATAGCTTTTGGAATAATAGATAGAGGAACAAATTTACTACAAATCAGACCAACATCGGTATGCAACCAAAAATGTCCATTTTGCTCAACCAACGCAAACAACCCAAAAATTCATCCAAACACTTACGAAGTAGAGAAAGACTATTTAATAAAAGAACTAAAAAAAGTAATCAAAGAAAAAGAATGTAGTGAAATAGAGGCAAACATAGATTCTGTAGGTGAAATAACTTGCCACCAGAAAATAATTGAAATAATAAATGAAATTAAAAAAATTAAAGAAGTAACTTTCTTATCCTTACAAACTAACGGATTAACACTAACTAAAGAAAAAATAGACAAAATAAAAAATTCTGTAGATAGAATCAACCTATCAATTCACACTTTAGACAAAAAACAGGCTAAAGACTTAGCAGGAAATAATAGCTACGACATTGAAAAAATAAAAGAAATAGCTAAATATGCCACAAAAAATAAAATAGAAGTTCTTCTCGCCCCAGTTTGGCTTCCAAAAATAAATGATGAACAGATTCCAAAACTAATTGACTTCGCAAAAGAAATCAAAGCCAAAATAGGAATTCAAAAATATGAAGTTTACAAATACTCAAGAAAAATGAAAGGGGCAAAGGCAACAAACTATTGGAAATTCTACAACGAACTAAAACAGTTAGAGAAAGAAAAACAAATAAAATTAATTCTAAAAAAAGAAGACATGAATATCAAAAAAGTAAAGAGAATTCAAACAACAATGGAAATCGGAGAAACACTAAACGCAGAGGTAAAATTGCCTGGTTGGCTACCAAATCAAATGATAACAATAGCAAAAGAGAGATGCATAACAGTAAATGATTGTAATGAAAAAACAGGAACATTTCTAAAATTAAAAATAACTGACAACAAAAATAACATATATTTAGCAAAGAAAGCATAAAATCAATAACTTTTTAAATAGTTCAAATTAACTAAATATTAAAGCATTGGAGGTGCAAAACAAATGTTAGTAGTAAAATCTAAAATAAAAGAACATTCTGGTGATCTAAATGTTGCTGGTGACTTCGCAAATGCACTAGACAAAGAAGTTGAAGCAATGGTCCAAAAAGCTTGTGGACGAGCAAAAGCAAACGGAAGAAAAACATTACAAGCTAGAGACCTTTAATTTCTTTTTCTTTTTTTTATTTTAAAATAGTTAAATATATATAGTTAGACTCCTCATTATTAAAAAAGGAGGCAAAAAATGAAAACTAAAACTCTAATTATCATATTAATAGTAATTGCAGTACTCTTAGCAATCTTTTACGGAATTAAAGAAAATGTGCAAAATTCCCCTCCACGGTTTAAAGATGCTGCTGGTTCGTGCAGTGGCGGATGTGAAGGAGATAGTGACTGTAATCAACAGTCAGGATGTGCTTGCGTAGGTGGAGAATGTAAAAAGGTCTGGGCATAGCTTCTAGAAAATGAGTAAAAGAAAAGGTACTTTGTATGAAAGAGAATTATTTCATATGTTTTGGAATAGTAGTTGGGCTGCAGTAAGATCTGCAGGATCTGGATCAACCCCATTACCTGCTCCAGATATATTGGCAGGAAATAAAGAAAAATTATTAGCTATAGAATGTAAGGCAATAAAAACCAAATCAAAACATTTCAAAAAAGAAGAAATAGATCAACTAAAAATTTTCTCAGAAACAATAAATGCATCACCAACAATAGCAATGAGATTCGATAATAAAGGCTGGTTTTTCCTAGATGTAAACAATTTAAAAGAAAATAAAAATGGAAACTACACAATAACCTTTAATCTTTGTCAAAAAGAAGGAATTGAGTTTGCCGAACTAATCGGTGATTACAAACAAGATAAACTATAAGTTTAAAAATCCGAATCAGCTCCCCAAAGAAAGTGAGGTTGATTTTATTATTAACAATTTTATTAATAATTCCAAATTCTTTAGCATCTATACAAATAACTGAAATTATGTATAACCCAGAAGGAAGCGATAATAATCACGAATACATCGAATTAATAACAAATATGAATCTAACTGGATTTATAATTCAAGATTCTTCTTCAGAAGATGTCCTAGAGTTATTAAAATACATCCCATCAAATTATTCTTTAATTGTAGAAGAAGGATTCAATCATACTGACATAAATGCAACAATTTATTCTGTTGGGGCAACAATAGGAAACAGCTTAAACAATGATGGAGACACAATAATAATAAAAAATCAAACTACTGTTTTTGATGCGATTCACTATTACTCTTCTTGGGGCGGAGAAAACAACGGAAATTCACTATGTATTCTTGATTACCAATGGAAAGAATGTCCAAAAACTCCTGGATATGAAAATATTGCATCTCTAAAAAATTATTCAATAGAAATAAATGAATTTTTACCAAATCCACAAGGGTATGATAACGCAGATAATCCAGAGGGAGAATGGATAGAAATAATAAATTTTGGAGAAAAAGTTGAATTAACTGGTTGTTATTTTCAAGACAATGCAAACCATAAGACGTACATAACAGACACAACCACGATTAATACAACAATAAATAAATATCTAGTAGTGTACATTGATGGGCTATTATTAAACAATGAAGGAGTAGAAAAAATAAAATTATTCGACCCATACAATAATCTAATAGACCAAGTTTCCTATGGCTCTTCAACAGAGGGGCTCTCTTGGTCAAAAATAAACGAAAATTGGATTCAAACAGTCCCTTCACCAAACCAAGAAAATCCAGAAAACAAAACATATTTAGAATCAAGTATAAAAATAGAAAAAGTTTATCTAGGAACAGACTATAAGGCAAAGTTTGGAGATAATCTTAGGGTAAAATTAGAAATATATAAAGGAAACACAACAAAAAATTCTATATCTATGTGGATAGAAAAAAACAACGAACCAGTCAGTAAAAGAACAAGATTCAGCATAGAGAAAAAATACGAAGATACTCCAATAACTATACCAATTCAAATATTTCCAAATTGCAACGAGAAACTTGAAGATGGCCGGTACCACATAAAAGTAGAAGGTTTAGATAGAACAGATAGTCAAGAAATAAAAATAGAAGGAATAACAAAAAACCTATGTGAAGAAGTAAAATGTTCATCAGAGAAGATTTTCAAAGAATCATGTTCCGAAAATAATATAAACCCTTCATCTTCCACAGTAAATGAAATTATTTATGAATCAACAAACAAAAAAACAGACAGAATTGCAGTATATCTCCTCTGTTTAACGTTGGTTTTTATAATAATACAATTAACTACAGAAAAATGGAAAAAATAAAAATAAATACAATTATTGAAATTGCAGGCGCACCAGTAGAACATGTAAAAGGAACCATAGATAAAATGATGGACATCCTTAAAAAAAATGAAAAAATAGAGATAATCAAACAAGAGATAGCTTCTCCAAAGAAAAATGAAGTAGCTCATCCAAATGACCCAAAACAAAAAGTAGAGGTATTTTCATCGTTCGCAGAATTAGAGTTAGACTTTCCAAACTTTGATGAATTATTACAATTTTGTTTTGTATTTATGCCCTCATCAATAGAAATTGTAGAGCCACAAGAAATAAAAATAAAGCAAAAAGATTTGGAAAATCCATTAAATGATCTATTAGCTAAATTACATAATCAAGCAAGAGTTATAATGGAGTATGATGCTTTAAGAAAACAAATAATGGCAATGCAACAACAAAAAGCTAATTCTTCTCAAAAGGAAGATTAGTATTTCTTTTTGATTTTTTATATTTTATTAAAATTAAAACTGCGAGAACTATAACAAAGGCCAATATTCCAAAAAGAAGAGACTTATTACTACTGGGCGCATCTGGTTCTTTCTCTTCCCTAGAATTATTAATTTGGGGAGTAGTATCATTTATAGGTTGTTCTCCAGCCGACAAAATATTAATCATAATATCAATGCTATCATAAACCTCATCATTATATTTAACTTCAAGATTTCCTTCATAAACTCCACTTTCTCCTTTTTTGTCTTCATTGACATAAAAATGATTTACAATTTCCTTTCCTGCCACAATAGTTTCAACATTAGCAAACTCTAAGTCAATTATATCAGCAAGATTTCCAGTCAACTCAAAATTCACATCATTCAAATCCTGATTAAAATCATTAAATACCTTAACAAACCCAGAATCACTTTCGCCAAGCATTAAATCCGCATCAAACCCCCTTTGAATAAATACAAGTCCCCCAACAGCTTGAGTTTCATTGGTAATATTGATAGGTTCAGAAACATTTTCTTCTTCAGAAATAACAATTCCCTCTATAAATATAGGAATGGAGTAAGATAAATTTTCATGGCCCATATAAATAAAAGATTCTGACTTGTTTGCAAAAGAAGAAGAGACATAAAACTTAACAACCCTAGACGAACCAGAATTTAAAGAAAAGTAATCATAATTAGTAAAAATAAAATTGTCCAAAAAAGAGATATTTACAAAGGCAGTTTCTTCAGACGGATTATTCAATTCTATTTCAAACCAATTGCTATTTTCTAAATTAACATTAACCAACGCAGGACTAATAGTAAAAACAGGTCCTTCTAAACTAGTTATATCCAAATTAAAAAACTGATCCTCTTCTACTAAAACATTATTATCCACATAAAGAACATTTTCTATAACGAAATCATAGTTCCCACTATCTAAATCAACAGGCAAATCAAAATAAAAATAAGTATAATTTTCAAAGTCCACTAAGACTGGATAAATATCAAAAGTTGATCCATTAAAGCCCATATAGAAATCATTTGATCTAATTACATCATCAAAGGATTCATCAAAAAATATTTTTCCTTGAACCGTCTCTCCAGAAAAATATGAGCTTTTTTCAAATTCTAAAGTTAGGGGGGCAGCAAAAGAAAAATTGCAAAAAATAATTGCAAAAAAAACTAAAACTAATATTCGAAGATTCATTTTATTTTTTCAAAACGTCTCTTGCCTTCTTCAAAGATTCCTCCAATTCTTTTTCTAGTTTTGAGTCTCTCCTAGCAAGATTTGGATTCGTAGCTGGTCTTTTAATTGGAACCCTCTGTCTAGTTGTCTTGAAAGGGAAAGGGCTAGCCTTTGGAGGTTGTTTTCCTCCTCTTTTTTTGCCAGAAGTTTTATCTTTGAAATATCTCATATAAACATAATAAAATATAGCAACTCCCAATAAAACAGCTAAAACAGCAACCAACCATTTCAACCAAGAACTTTTTTTCTCACACTTATTAGACGCCTTATTACATCTCTCTCCATCTCCACAATCATCATCATCCACACATTCTTCATCATCATAATCATCGTCATCTCCATCATCATCACCATCATCCTCTCCACAATAATCTAAACAATCCATACGACAACTAGAGCAACTTTCTCCACCAAGTCTATCACAAAATCCATCACCACAAGGATCCTCATCTGGGTCTTGAGGATTGCCTGTTTCATTAGTTTCACTTTCTAAAACAC
This sequence comes from Candidatus Woesearchaeota archaeon, assembly GCA_964471565.1. Lineage (GTDB taxonomy): Archaea > Nanobdellota > Nanobdellia > SCGC-AAA011-G17 > PNOQ01 > JABIBT01. The sequence goes on from CAYYFK010000001.1 coordinate 58,731, forward strand.
ATTCACATGAATCTATACATATTTCTCCAAGCGTTACATTACAATGGGTATCAACTTCACAATCTTCTTCATCATCCATGTATCCATCGCCACAGTAATTTCCATCATCTACTCCGCCATCATAAGGAATATAATCTTTTCCATAAAGAACATAAAGTATAAATGCAGTATCTCTTATATTGCCATTCCAACTACCATCATCCATTTGTTGAGTGGCCAACCACTCAGAAGCATCCCTTATATTTGCACTATTTGAACTAGCTTTTTGTTTCAGTGCCAAGATTGCCAAAGCAGTATATTCTTCTTCACCAGCTCCTTCTTCATCAACGCCCCAACTTCCATCTGGCCACTGAGCTCCCTTTAACCAAGTAGAATACTGACCAGTATCTGAAGAATCTAATAACATATACAAAAAGGCATTTCTAGCAATATTTGATGGGCATTTAAATCTCAAATAAGGATTTACGTATGTTTCTTCTCCAAGCTTGTCTAAAACCCAAGCAGCATAACCACTATACTCACAACTACAACTTCCTTGATTAGTCAAAAAACATCCATTTTCCAAATTCATATTTTTTCCTTGATCAAATAAATAATATTCATCACTAGTCTGCCAAATCAAAGAAGGAGAATAAGTTCCTCCTAATTCACAAGAAACATCTATATCTTCATTAATTCCCACTAAACTTATACAACTCTCAAAATCTATCCAATTTGAATCTCCGCAACTAGAACTAATTTGTCCTTCAACTACACTAAATGTATGTGTAGTACCAGTTTGATCATGATTTAAAGTACATTCTCCTTCATGGGCCGTATCAACTTGTATATACCAATTTCCTCCAGTAAAAGCCAACACATATTGTGTTTTTAGCCATTCTACTTCCTCTGTCATATCCTCTCCAACGTTATTTAATGCCAAAGTAGCCAAAGAGGTGTCCTTAATTGTATCCCAATATCCTCCACTATATTCCAATTCTCTCAACTTATCAATTCCTTCTGTAATATTATAATCTCCACTTCCCAAGGCCAAAACAGACAATGCTACTTCATCAACATTCTCATTCCACGAACTAGAATTCATTTGTTCATATAACCACTCATAGGCTTGAGTTTTATTAATTTCAGAACTAGTAGCAGCATTAGCAGAGCTAGCTAAAAGAATAACAAAAAATACCAATAAGAATACACTATTCCCTCTTTTCTTCATATAGAAGAAATAAGGGTAAATTATTTAAAAAAGTTTCTATGAAGATAATTATGCAAATATCAAATATAAAAGAGATAGAATACCTAGCAAAAGGAAAAAGAGGCATTATTTACACTGGAATGTTAAATGGAGAGAAAGTTTCGATAAAGAAAAAACACCCAGACTCCGAAGCAATTGGTAGAATAAAAAACGAAGCAAAGTTCCTCAAAATATTAAATAAATATGATGTAGGTCCAAAATTAGTAAAAACTGGGAAAGATTTTATAGTTTATATTTATGTAGAAGGAGATTTTCTACCAGAATTTCTTGAAAAAGAAAAAAGCAAAGAGAAAAAGAGAAAAGTTTTAGTTTCTATTTTAAAAAAAGCGAGAACATTAGATAAATTAAAAATAAATAAATTAGAATTTACACGACCATTAAAACATATTTTAATTAAATATCCTAAAGTTACTATTCTAGATTTTGAAAGATGTTATTATACAGAACATCCAAAAAATGTTACCCAATTTTCCCAATACCTAATTAAAAATAATTTAATGGAAAATGACATTAAAGTTTTTCAAAATTATAAAGAAAATCAAACAGAAAAAAACTTTAAAGAAATTTTAAAATTAATAAAAAAGAAAAAGAAATTAAAGGTAGAATGAAAAAGCAAACTCCTCATTCTCAAGGTACAAATCTGGTTCATGGATAACCATGTAATTTCCCACTTGGATTTCTTCTTCACATTTCCCATAGTAGCCTCCTTCTCCGCACTCACCACTTCCTTCTATATTCCAGATGTATAACTCATCAGCCTCGGATGTGTCCGGATGGTATCCAAAGTAGTTAAATGCACTAACATCACATTTACCAGTTGACATCCATCTCAAAAGAACCAAATGGTCACCAGTCAAATCTTCTCCACCAATATTAATTTGTCCTTCAAAAGGATTATACCATACCTGAGCCGATTCTCCATTTCCTGTGGCAGGAATTATTTTGAAATTCATGCCAAAATATTCTTGGAATACTCCATCAGAGTCTTCATAATAGATTGGTCCCCACAGTCCCCTTACACTAGTTGGAACAACAATAACAACCCTTCCAGTCTCAAAAGATCCAACTTTGAACCCTTTATCCTGACTTTCCCATCCGATTGCAGTAAATTCTAGAACATCTTTTTCTATACTACTACCACTACCATCATAGATGTCATAATGTTCCTTTATTTCAATACGATAAGGATATTCGGTAACACATGAACCACAATCCTCCTCACAAACCTGACAGGTTTCATCAAAATCACAATTACCATCACCACAATAAGGGCCACCGCCTCCGCCGCCTCCGCCGCCCATATACCGAATATTACTCTTTTCTGGCAGCTCAGCACAACTAGAAACAAATAAAGCTCCAACTAAAAACAATGCTATAAAAATAAATTTTTTCATTATATCACCTCAATTATTATTAATTAAAAAAAGAAACTTACATATATATATATGTTACGATTTAAGCTTATAACACTCTTCCTTCATAGTGCACCTTGCACATTTATTTCGATTCTTAACAAAGGATGGCAACTTGCCATCTAAACACTTATCTATACTATCCAAAATAGTAGAAACATAATCGCCAATGAATTCATTATTCTGAACCAATCTTCTCTCTTCAGATTCCAAATAATTAACAAACCCATGTTTTACTTTCTTACCAAAATTTCCTTCCGCAAGAATCATATAGCTCTCAACCTGAAGTCTATCTCCTGGCCAAACTCCTTCAGTTGGACCCTTACTCGTTTTCAACTCAATTGGAACAATATGTTCTGGATAAATTTCAATTCTATCTACAGTTCCTTTCAACATATTATTTTCAAGTCTTACCCAACTAAGATATTTAGGAAATAATTCCTTCCATAGTTCTTCAGAATAAATTTTTCTTCTAATCATAAAATTGAAAATATTATTGGCTCTAAAATTTACTTCCTTAAGAATAATTGGCCAAACTTCATGAAAAAAATCGGCCACTCCACATCCAATTTTTAACAAGCTTTCTCCTCCCTCTTCGATAATTTCGTTAGCAATTTCATAATATTTTCTTCTAAACACCATTTGGATTTCGTCTAATTTTTTAAAACTCTTTATTGATTTAACGATTTCTTCATCAACAGAATTAATTTTGTCAAATATTCTATATTTCAAATCAGATTTAATTGGCATTTTATCTTCAAAAACACCAATTTTTCTAGTTTGTTCTAAGTAAAGCTTTCTTTTACAATACAAGTAAGTAGAGATCCAACTAATTGGCATAGGTCTCATATTAATAGGGAAGTTATCAAAAACTTATAAATCATTCCAAAACGTATATTTCTCTCTCAATAATACTCTTTTTGTCCTTATAGACTATTGGAAATTTAATATCATCTACTCTTGCTATTTTAAATCCAGATTTTTTAAAAAAAGAATTTATTTCCAATTTATATTTTTGCCTATTTGAAGCTTTAAAGATTGGCATCACTATAGCCAATTTACCATTTTTCTTTAACATTTTTTTCAGATTAATAAAAAAAGGTTCATATAACTCATTTAATTCTTTAACAACTTCAACAACTTCCTCTTTCCTTGGATAACTCTTAAAATAAGGTCCCAAATAAGGTTCACTGGCCACACAATCAAATGAATTTTCCTTAAAATACTTATCAACTTTTGAAGAATCTCCGAGGACAATATTATAATCTTTCTTAGAAATAGAATTTAGATTTTTCAGCGCCTTTTTTCTAATCTCCTTATCTATTTCAACTCCGCTACAAGTTATTCCTTGTAAAACACATTCTTCTAACAAAACTCCCATGCCGCAAAAAGGATCTAACAGGATCTTTCCTTTCTTCCCCCCAGCAAGATTAATTAAAATTTTAGCCAACCTAATTGACATATTTCTTTTAAAATCATTATATGGCCTTTCGTTATCTCTTTTTTTATACTCTTTAGGATTAGAAACCTGGAAAGTCCTTCCAACATATTTATCACAAACAACAAACTCTAAAACACCATTCAATTCTCTTGGTGTAAAGTGGGTTTCTTTGGGTTTTTTTCTTGTTGCTTTTATTTTTTGAAATTTAAACCACTTAGATATATACGCTTCAAACTTTTCAAAAATTTTATCACTTCCATACGCACTGATGGCATAATTAAGTTTATTCTTGCTTCCCAAATAAAAATCTATGTCTTTAATTTCGTTCTCAAGTATAACTTCAGCTATCTTAATAGTTCCTCCAAGTTTAGATATGTCTACATCGAATTTATCAAAAGAAAAAATAGCAATATTTTTCTCATAATATTCTAATTTATATTTCAAATTAAAATTCTTAAAATAACTAATTAATTCAGCATAAGATAGTTCCGGATCCCTTCCTAAAACAAAAATATATTTCTTCATAAAAAAATAGGCCCTTTATTCATTTATTTAACTTTCTAATTGGATTTTTCTGCTCCATGGAAAAAATAACAAATGGTCTATTATCCAAATATTTTCTAACTTTTATATTATCTATAATAACACTTCCCTTCAAAAAACTGTCTGCATTAAAATTAACCATGCCAATTTCTGAAATTAAATCAAAATTCTCCAAGTTCAAAGCAGATTCCTCATTAAAATAAAAATCAAAATTGGTATCGGATTTCTGAACAATACTAATATCATTCCAAATAAAATGGTCATACATAATTCCAGTAGGTTCCCACCCATCATATTGATGATTATAAACTAAAAATTCATTTATGGCTTCTTCTCCACCAAATTTTAGACGTGCACCAAACCTATCTCCATCTAAATTTTTAATTCCCACTTCTCCCCTACTAAAATGGGTAAAATAAATAGAAAAATCAACAGCAACCTCGTTAAGGGATTTATTCATAGATTTAGAATCGACTCCCCCTGGCCTATACAATGGCAACCAACTGAGATAATCAGAAATAAATTCTCCAGAAATAGTTTCATCCTTTTCTGTTTGAATAAATACCTTATCTTCTGAGCTATCCGAACAAAGAAGATTTTGCTTACTTGTGGCATACTCTATAACTGCTCCCACCTTGCTTCCATAATTATGGCATTGACTATTGCAACCAAAATAATACATTCCAATTTGATTTGAACCAATGTCATCTTTAACAATAACTGGGTCTTCGACCCTAAGAAAATTATATTCTTTGGTTCCAGTCAAAAAAGGGTTTTTTGAATATCTTGTCCAATTAATTAAATCTGTACTATGGGCAGCACCCAAGAAAAGCTTGAAATTACCTACTTCCTCCCCCCCATTATAAGTCATCAAATATTGTCCAGGAGACAATTCAATTAATTTAGGGTTCGCAACGTGTTTCCCATCCCATTCACCCGATTCCCCTAAAAAACCTGCAGACCCATTATGCATAGGGGTCCAATTATATCCATCATCTGAAGTAGCAAAAAAAATCTGGAAATGATTCAGGCTAGGATCAATTCCTTCCATTCCCATAATATATCCTCCAGTAGAAAGTTTTATCATGTATGGAATAGAAGGTTTTACATTAGAAACTCCATCCTGCCCATAAAATTGATATTCTGTCAGTACAGGATTCCCAATATATTTTTCCCAGTTTATACCATCATATGAAGTAGCAATACCAATTCCATAATTATCGCTCGAATTTTTACCGACATAATTCATTAAATAATAATTTTCATCCAGCTTAATAACATTTCCAGTGGCAATTGTACTATCATCCCATTCTCCAATTTCTCCTTGACCTAAAACAAGAACGCCATCCGACCACTCTGTTCTTTTAAGTCCTTCAGAAACTGTCCTAAATATTCTGGATCCATCCACCCCAGATCCATACCCCATATAATACCCAATATAGTGTTCATCTTCAACGACCATATATCCTTTTTCATCAATCATGGGGGCAAATCCCCTAATGCTCTTATTATCTAGGCCATCTCCATGAGGTTCAATAATAGGGTTTTTCTCGTCCTGTTCCCAAATACCAAGAGAAAACTTATCAAATATTTTAGGGCATTTCCTATTTCCAGAATAATCATCAAAATATAAAAAAGTACTATATCCGTCACTTAAACTATTGGCATCATCATTTCCATAATAAAGATAAATTTTATTTTTTATAGCCCCTTTTTTTGAAGAAGGCAATTTCACCCAAAATTTAGAATTCTCCTTTACATTACATTCCTCTGTCCAAAAATCAAGCAAATTACCACTATAATCTGTAAACCGAATATCTGAGCAATCATAATTTATTTTGCCTCCCTTGTATTCCCTAGCAAATCCCTTATTTATCTCAATTTGGTAGTCGCTAACATCCTCAAAAGATGCAATATTCACTGGGATCCTATACTCCCAATTACTTAACCAAGCATAGCTTGGACTAGCTAAGGACAAAAAAATCAAAAATACCAGTAAACTTTTCCATAATTTCATAAAATTTAAAATCTTACTAAACTTATAAAGGTTTATTTTCTTCTTTTTCTAAAGTAAATAAACCACCCTATATTGATAAGTACCAAAACAACCAAAGCAATTACAATCACATTATTCTTATCCATTCCAGGCCCATTGGCTATCACCGCGCCAGTTCCAAAAAAATCAAACTTAATTGAATTTAAACTAATAATTGTTTTGACATTTTTCTCTATTTTTTCATCATCATAATTTAAAATTATTTTAAAGTTATATTCTCCTTCTTCTACCCCCGCAGAATCCCAGAAAGCGGTTAACTCCATTTTAGACATTGGAGGAATATCCTCGGAGGCACTCTTGAATCTGCCTATTTCTTCACTTAAATCCATAACAATTAATTCAACAAATGCATCACTTATTTCTTCAGACCAACGGTTATCAACCAGAATATCAAATCTGGCAATCTCTCCGAGTCTAAAGTTTTTAACGGTTATATCTATAACCTCTACATTCTTTTCTCCAACATCAAATATCAAATCACCATAACTTACTTCACCATCATAAGTTAATGTAAGCTTAGCATAATATTTCCCTATATTTATTGGGCCATTCCAAGTAGCCTGAAATTCTTTTCTATTTTGTGCATCTATAGAATCCAGCTTAGTCTCTAATGTAATTATTTTCTCATTAGTCAAACCATATATATCTATTATCCCTTTGGCATTTACTATTTTTTGATTCCCAAGATTGCTAGCTACAATTCTAAAATCCACTTGATCTATTCTTCCCGTCTCTATTATGTTTAAATCAGAAATAACATATTTCCCAGGATAAGGAACCTTTATTCTTAATTGATGTACAACTGCTACACTTGCCCCCATCATGGTATCCGATGTAGCATAATCTTTTGGAATTTCCCTTACAACTATTTTGACATCATGGTCTCCAGGGATACCAAATTTATTAGGTAAATTATATGAATATCGAATGGTTTTTGATTCCTCTCCTTCTATAAATTCCAATTCATAATCTTCAAGTCTCACAACGTTTGCATCATCTCCCTCTAAATAGATAACAACTTTCATTTCTTTATTCTCAGTATTAATTATTTTCAAACTAATTTCATCTTCCAACCCTGGTTCAAAATCTACTATCTTCCTTGCTGGAGAAATTCCTAAGGCACTTACTTCATTGATAAAAATAATAAGAACTAAGAAAAACATACAAATTCCTATTTTTTTTATTAATTTCATTCTGTTAAGCTACTCTCAAACAATATATATGAGGTTTTGTTTCCTGCAGGCTCATCTGAAGGAAGTTCTATTAATATTTCACATTGCGCAGTATCATTAGTATCTTGATATTTCAATGAATCAATAGCAATAACTTGTGCAGTGGCCATGTTTGTCCAAGTAACAAAAGAGTTCAACCAATCAAATGCTGTTTCTTCACTACTATTATCAATTCTAAACTGGTAGTATGAAGTATCCATTGCAACAGCATCAAATAATGTGGTCGCATTAACGCTAATATTAATTAAAGCATTACCATCATTTTTAACTACGATTGGTGTAGGGCTTTCATCAGTGGTATTATCCATATCTCCCGTATATAATCTCCCAAAATTGGGAGATTCATTAATCAAACTAACCGCCAAGAGAGATTGGACAGTAAAATTATACGGATCACTCCAAACTCCCAAGTCAGAGGAATCATTAGCCCTAACTCTCCACCAATAACTTAAATCTAAATCTAAATCACTAAGGATAGTATACTCATTAGTCGCAGGAGAAACATTTATTATAATCGGTTCTGAAAAAGCATCACTATCATCTAACTCCAGCAAGTAGGTTAAACTATCTCCATCAGCATCATTAGGAATACTCCAATTTGATGTCTCAGTCCTATCTACTGTTATGTTTAAATTTGCCGGGCTATCTAAAACAACTTGATTTGGGGGTTTATTCAAAATAAGTAGGGGATTTGATAAAGTAACCGGACCATCTTCCTCTAGATCATTTGGAGTTATAGCAACAGACCAATTATGTGTTTTCACTGTACCATTAGATAGAATTCTCATAGGAGAATGATTTGCTAACCCCGCTTGATAATTAGCTAAAATTTGTTCACTTGAAAGGGATTCATTATATATTCTTAGTTCATCTACACTTCCATTAAACATTCTACCTGGATAATAGGTATCTCTTCCTACCAGCACATCAATACTTGAATCTCTTATATTCCCAGTATATTCTTCGCCCTCTGTCCTTACTCCATCAATATATAAAGAAATATTTTGTCGATCATAAACTCCAACAACATGGTGCCACCCTCCTACAGAAACCCCCCCAGAAGTAGTTGCAGAATAGGCTTGATCGGCAGCTGCAGCGCCCAATATTCTGAATTGTACATCTCCGCTTGTCCAAGCCCTAAGCAAAAAAGAGTTTCTATGGCCTGCAGTTCCTTCTGCAGCACCAGACCCCTTCATAACAAAAGATTGGTAATCAAGATCTTTAGATTTATTTACCCATATTTCTACAGTTAGTTCTTTAGTTATATTCAAACTATCGGTGTGACTAAAATTAATATATGGTCTTACACTTTCATTTGGATTAAGAGAATACGCTCCCCCCTTTGCTCCACTATTTATCCATACAGGGTAATTTAGTGAAGAGCCACCCTCCCATTGCTGGAGAGTACCATTATTTCCAAAAGTAGAATAATCTTTTATTATATTTAAAGCAATAGAAGATTCATTTGAATCAAAAGGAGCATTCAAAACAGCCGAAGAATTTCCATTCAACCTCCAATCTGTTATGTTATAAATTCCATCTCCATCATTATCTACATAAGTATCAAAATAAACAGTTAAATTTTCATCGGTGTAATTAGTATTGCTATCTGAAGTTGTATTTAATAGAACATTTGTGTATGCTGATGGAATGGTATTCAAAATAGTTATATTGCTAGAATTCCCCCATCCACCAAAAATAGTGCCATCATGCAATCTTATACTACAATTCCATACCTCCCACTTGGTAGTATTTGAACTATTTAGGGTTGCATTAAATAATGTTCCGCTTGCATAAGAATCATTGTAGTCCTGACTCAACCATAGAACTGAATTATTATACCACCTTACACTAACATTTAATTTATTAGAATCTGGATCAGTTATTGTAGCTGAACAATTTAAGTTTTGAGTAGTATAATTTGTTGGCCCGCCTGTAGCATTTAAAAGAGGACTTGGGGTATTGGGAGCAACATTACTAGTCCCTGTAGTAAAATTATAAGTTCCAGTTTCGTTACAATTATTCTCATAATCACAAGAGGTTAAATTATAATAATATATTGTACCTTCTGACAACCCAGATAGATTAAAAGAATGGAATAATCCCAAACTTAAGTTTCCATAAGTTGTTCCTAGGGAAACAGTTCCCCCATAATTAAGGGAGGCATTTGAAGATTCTTGACTAGTCCAATTTATATCTACAGTAGTATAGCCAGTTGTATTAGTTCTATTAAGTACCCAAGGAATTTCTTCGGTTGCCGAGAATATTGAATTATAATCTAGGTTATACTTCTTTTGTTGTTCTGTAAAGTTATATCTTATGCCAGTATTATTTTCCCAAGATACATTTTGATTGGAGTTATTTAAAATGATTATATTATCGTGGGTTGTAAAATTAGTATTTGAGAAATTTGTTCCATTATCTGAAAATCCATAGATATAGCTTTGGTTGTGCACATAAATTCTATTATTATAGACTTGGAGATTAGTTACATTTCTAGGATTTTCATACTTAGCATTCTTTGCTACAATGGCCATTGGGCTTTCAGTCCTATTATAATTTGGACAAAAGAAGGTATTATTGTAAATTGTTGTATTGTGTCCTGCCCTTGTTACAAACCCTTCAAAATTTGTTTGATTTTCCATAGTATTATTATATGCCCGATATAATGTTTCATGTTTGGATAAAATTCCATATCCCCCCCCTATTACACGATTATATCTTATTGTAGTATTAAACGTGCTTGCTGTAAATAGTGGGTGTTTACTTGTATGAACCCTTGCCATCCTAATTGTATTATTTTCTATAATTGTATCATTCATATCTCCTTGAAAATTAGTAACTGTATCTTCCCCAACATAAATTGAATATCCTGCAGGAACAGATATTGCAGAAACATTATGATCTATGGCATTATTCCTTATAGTCATATTTTTGTTTGGTCCGTTGCCTGCTCCTTTTATGTGGATTGGGACCCCATCACTTATGTAAAAAGAGTTATTTTCGAACAAACTATTAGAAACATTAATCACCCTAATTGCATATCCATTTGTTGATCCAGTACTCATATTAAGGAATCTTGTATCATTCCCCCATACATTATTTTGTATTTTCAACCCACCATTGTTATTTGCAGATGCATGGATTGAAACCCATGCTCCAGAAAAATTTCCATGCCAGAAAGTATTATTTTTTATTAATAGGTTTTGGCTATTATTTATTGTTATTCCATACCTATTAATATAATCATTTTGATTTCCAAATTGATTATCTTTAATTTGCCAATTAGAACCAATATTATTTACTTCTATACAAGAAGAGCTAGAATTTTCAAAATAATTTCCTTGAATAATTGTATTATTTGGAGAAGGTCCATAATATTTTATATGTGTACTAGTTAATTTATATGTAAAATTATTATTCTTTATTGTTACATTTGAAGAATCATAACCAGATATTCCAGTCCCGGTATTATTGAAAACATTATCTTCAATGTGCCAATTATGTCTTGGACCGGGGGAGCCGCCATAATCATACATTGCTATTCCATAACTTGTTGTATTCACAAAGGTATTATTATAAAGATTTATCACTCCAGTTCCCTGGTCTGCCCAAATTCCATCCTCTGTATTATTCCCATCTATGACAAAACCCTTAAACGTAACATTATTTGCTCCTGTAATAAATCTTATAACAATAGAAGAAGCACTAGTATTTGCTTGTATTACTGCTTGTGATTTATTATAAGAAATAAAAGTTCTATTCTGTACATTCTTATCCATAATTAATAAGTAGTTTGATGCATAAGATTGTTCCCTGTATAATCCATCTCCAACATAAATAATCGCATTTGCTCCCGCTGTATTTTCTGCATAATTTATAGTCTTCCATGCATCTTTCCAAGAAGTTCCAGCATTAGTATCGTCCCCATTCTTAGAAACATAATAAGTATTATTAAATTCTTTAAGAGTAAACTCACTTGAATTACCCCACTCACTTCCAGCAAGGCTATCATTTAATCTCATAGCACAATGCCAGCTATCTCCTTCGGCCGTATTTCCAGAATCCAAAGATCTATTGAACAAAGTTCCACTAATATAACTATTAGTAGAATTAGTAAAATTTCCTTCGACTATGTAATCATTACTTCTATACCACCTTACTGTAACATTCATTTTATCAGAATCTGGATCAGTTATTGTAGCAGAACAGTTTAAATCGACAATGGGAGAATTAGATCCGTCTGTGGTATTTAGAATTGGGCTTGGGTTATTTGGAGCACTATTAGCAGTTCCAAACTCAAAGAAAATAGATTTATCACTTGTTAAATTAACCTCCTTAAATTGTCCATCATAACTAGAATGATTAACTACAATAGTGTAATTGGTTTTATATCCATAATTTCCATGGGTCCTATTAATCAAACGTTCAGTTAGGTTTTGTCTAACTATATTACCATTAATATCTGTTGTAAGATTAAAAACAAGATTATTGGATTTAAATTTAGGCTTGCTCCCACCAGTATTATTATATCCCTGAACAACAGAATCCGAAAGATTGCTATTATCAGTAGATAAATTGGTTTTAACATCCAAAAACCATTTAACCTCAAAAGAGTTCCACCCCCTATCCCACTGAATATTTCCTGAAGAAGTATTTAATAACGTGTTATTTTCATCTCGTTCTCCGTTCGCCATTCGAAAATTAAGAGAGGATCCAGACACAATAGAATTAATAAAAGTATTATAAGTTAAATTGGACATATAAAGTGCAGTAGCAGCAGTAATACTAACATTATTGAAAGTATTGCTCTCAGAATGGTAAGTAAGCCCCCCATATGTGCCTGCAGCATTACAGCTTGAATTTACTATGTGCCCATAAAGGCTTCTACTCATATACATACAATTTGAGTTAGAATCAAAATTAGCAGAAGTAAGATTAAAATTATCTGTCTCGTGAACATATAAGGCATAGGAGGAAGAGCCCGCCCCAGTAAAATTATTTACAATTAACCCATCGATAGTATGAGCATATAAACAATAAGTTCCACAAGAACCAACAGAGTTATTTATTAAAGAAATGTCATTAAGACTTCGAGCATAAACTCCCGTAGTAGTAGAAGAAATGATATTATTATTAGTAATATTATTAAAAGGACCGTTTGGATAAAGATAAAAACCATATTTATTCCCCTTAAGAGTATTATTATCAAATATATTATTCCTAGAAGTACTTTGAACAGAGTAGAATGCTGCTGAAGCAGTTTGGGAAGTATGGTTTTCAATTCTATTATCAACCATAGTGCTATTTTGAAAGTTTAACCCAAAATCAATTCCATAGTCTTGTGAAGAATCTGTAGTATATATCGTATTATTAGTTATAGTCCAGTTTCCACCATAGCTTAAAAGCATTCCATGATCTGTATTATCATAAATTATATTATTTTTTACAATAATATCATATAAATAGGTAACATATATTCCCCATCTATTACTACTAATATTATTGTTACTAAAATTTAACCCATAAGATCTAGTTGATGAAGAGGCCCTAATGCCTGCCCCACCAGTAATGTTATAAAAAGTATTGCCATCTACTAACCCCCCATTTGTATTTTTAAAATCGATTCCTAATAATGAACCAGAACCCTGGTAATTCTTAAAAGTATTATTTACAAAAGAAACATTGCTACTAGTCTGAGATTTAATTCCATAATCATACAACTCAGTAAAAGTATTATTCAGCCAAAGGTTATTATTTCCCCAATTAAATCCGCCCATAGCAAATTGTTTAATATGACAATTTTTTACTGTTATTCCATGTTTATTATAAGCTATCCATATTCCCCAATTAGAATCATCCACATTATCTCCATCTATTATATGTCCATCACAATCCAAAACAGTATTGGTAGCAAGAGATAATCCATTTGCAGCACAGTTAGTTATATCATTCTCCATAATCACAGTACCAGAAATTGCTTGTCCACAACTCAAAACATCATTATAAGCATAGGCAATCTGATTTCCAAATTCAAATTTTAAATAATGCTTAGCATCAGTCAAAACTTTACTAATTTCAATTCCAGTTTCTAAACAAGAGTAATTTTCAACAAAAACAGAGCCATTCTCCCATAAATATCCAACGCTCTCATTTCCGCATTTCAAATCTAAAAACTGTAAATCTAAATCATTCTTTTCTTTTATGTCCCAAGTTGTTCCATTAAATGGTTTTATACTTAAATTGGCAGTTCCTGTTGTATTAAATCTTACAGTCCAATTTCCGCCCACATATGGATAACTTTGAACATTTAAAATTATAATCTCAATTTCAAATTCTTTTTGTTTATCTAAAACTGGAATAATCCATTCAATATAATCAATCAAACCATCCTCATCTAAATCTTTAGTTTCAAATTCTCTCTCTAACCGTCCTTCCTTTTCTAAAATATACAAATCAATACTTTCCTTAGGAACATTATCTAAATAAGTGTAGACTAAAACATTTTCAAACTCTTTTCCGCTTACAAAAACCTTCTTTCTCTCATTTCCAAGTTCAACTTCTTTAGATTCAGGACCAGGAGTAGAATATTTTATCAAAAACTCTTTAGAAGGATTCTTTATAGAAAGTTTATTTTCATCTAACTCATAAACTACTTCTCCAGTAGTTCTAAAAACATCCTTGAAAAAATTAAAAACAACATTGCCTGTAATCAAATTTTCGGATTCCTTTTCTTTACCCTTCTCAACAAAATCTTCATCATAGCCTATTTCATAATATTCTATATCAAAAACATCCTCAGGCAATTCAACATCATACAAATCTATTCTATTTTTTAACTTAACCTTCTTTTCCCAAACAACAGGTTGGTTAATTACAACCCCCAAATTCTTCAATGAAACCTCCTCAATCAAAGTTTCATTTACAATTTCTACTACTTCATCCAAACTTAAATTTAACACACTATCATTTTTCACATGACTAGAAATATTTTCATCAAAGGTAGATTCATTATCCTCGGGGGTTGTTTCATTTAAATCAGTAGATTCATTATGTTCAAAAGTAGAATCATTTATTTCTGTAGAAATATTTTGTTTAACTCCCCCTATACCTTCATCCTCCAAACTATTTTCAAAAGAGGGTTCTTCTTCAAAAATCTCTTCCTCAGAATCATCTTCTGGAAGTTTTTCTTCTTTCAATTCTTCTTGTGCAGGTTCCTCTAACTGTCCCTCCCCAGAAAGGCCAGCCACACCTTCTGAACCACTTTCAATATCAGATATTTCAACAACATCAAATCCTTGATAAGCAAACATTCCTAAAAAACCAAATAAAAAAAGTAGTGCAACTAAAAAAAATAAAGTAAAAAAAGAAGTATTTCTCTTGGTAGGATCACTAGTTCCTAAATAAACACTTTTTACTTTGCCATCTTTTGTTCTAACACTTTTAAAATAGTAAGGACCAAATTTCTTTCCAGCTCTAGATATATACTTCTTATAAACCAATCTACACCCCTCTTTTTAATAAAAATAAACAAGAAAAAGTGATATAAAAACCTTTCTAAATCAGTTTACCTACAAAATAATAAAAAGAAAAATTAAATGTCTCTAAGTTCTTCTTGTATTTTTCTAATTTTTGCTAATTTTTGTTTTATCTCTAGCACTTTAGCCTGTGCTTTAGATTTATCTTTATTATAACTGCCCTCTTTCTCCACCAGCTTAGAAATCTGATCTCTTAATTCCATCTCCTTAGACTGAGCATTCACCATTTTACTATTCAAAGAACCCACCCTTTTAGATACCTTATCTCTTTCGGCCTTCAGCTTCAGCAACTCTTTTGATATATCTCCCAAAGCCTCAACAAGGGAACCTCTCTTCATGGGTGTTTTAAGAACCTTCTTTTTTTTAGTAACCACTTTATACCTTTTTAATTTTATTAATATATAAATCTTTCTTTTATATTTTTTTCACCATATTATTTATTCTCTTTAGTCCTTTTCTATACGCATCCTGCCCTATATATTTAGAATCGTATGCTTTTTTTAACAATCTTTTTTGCCTACTTAACTTATTTGCCATAGCAGTCTTTGCTTCTCGTGTTTTTTTGTTTTTTCTGTATGTTCCATACATTCTCTTTAATCTCTTAGATTGCGTTTTTTCTATTCTTCTTAATTTTGTTTGGTGGAATATAAAAACAAGCAATATAGCAATTCCCAACAAAACTAAAACAAACCAGAATCCTACTTCCCATCCGGATGGAAAGAAAATCATTGGTTGTTTAATCTTTTCAGTTCTAGTTCTAGGAACACTCTTATCTCCAATAAGAGTCAAATCGAGTGCTTTAAATTTTATTCCAACCCCATTAAAACTTGCCACTAAATCATCAGAACCATCCTCATCCAAATCAAAGAACAATAGTTCATCTGGAAGAAGACCAAACTTCTGACCAGAAATTTCTAAAATAAGTTTTTCATTGGCCCTATAGAAATAAACACTAAACTCAAACTCAGTTCCTAACTCAAAAATAGTAAGTACTTTATCCCCCGCTGATAAACCCTCTATCAAATATTCTTCATTTTCTGTAAAATCTAGAGTATGTGTTACAGGAGCAGCTCCACCTCCGGCTCCGCCACTTCCCCCTCCAGATCCACCATCATCTCCAGGAGGATCAGAAGGTACAATTACATTCAAACCAACAGTGGCAGTAGCATAAGAATCTTCAGGAGCCACAGAAGAAGAATACTTAAAATACAATACACTTGGCATAACTATAGAAATAATTATTAATGCGAAAGCTAAAGAGGCAATTACTTCTCTTTTATACACTTTCATCTTTTACCATCTCTTTTTTTCTTTATTCTTATCAAAATAAAATACCCAATTCCAAATACAATAATAAAAATACCTGCCCCTACCCAAAGAATGGAATAATCAAATGATTTAACTTCAATATCAAATTCTTCTTCAGTGTGTATATCATCATAAATAAGGCTCAATCTAGCAGGATATTTTCCAGAACTCATTCCTTCAGCATCCACATATATTAAAACATCTCTTTCCTCCCAAGAATTTAATCTAAATGTCTCACTTTTGAAAGACTTAAATGGATTATGATATATTTCTAAAAAAGCAACTACATTATCTATTTCATTACCCCAATCACTTTTCACTCTCAAATAATATCGGTTTATTGTACCAACCTCTACATCATTATCATAATCTAAAATAGAAACATGTACATCTCCCAACTTAAAATTTGCCATAGATTCAGAAGTTTTACCTTGAAAGTTTAAAGTTGACATGCCCCAATAGTCTCCAAATGTATTATCTTCAGGATTCCATTTCATTTGTATCTCTTTTATTTCTCCCAATTCTAATTGATCATTAAAAGAAAGTTGACCAACACTCTCGTTATAAACATTAAAAATATCTATAACTCCTTCAATATTACTAAGAGCGACACTACCTGTATTTTCCATTTTTAAATAAAAAGGAACTAGCTCTCCAACCGAAACACTAGTAGCTTTCAATCTTGAGCTCAAGTATGGCCCTTCAAAAGGCACTCTAACAATAAAAATACTCGCAGAAGCAGTTAAAACACTAATAAAATCGGTTGATTCTTCAATAGCGATTTCACTAGCAACAAAATCAAAACGATAATCTCCAGGTTTTTCAAATTTTTCTGGCATGAGAATATTAAATCTAAAAGCTTTAGTTTCCCCAGGTTGGAATAAATACTCCTGAGTTACAAAGTCTGTATAGTTTTCCATTTCACCATAAACAAACATCTTTCCAAGAACTTGCTCTTCATTAGAATTTCTAACATGAACACTAACTCCTTTTGCCATTCCAGATTCAAATGTAACTACATCCTTACTTGGAGTTACCTCCAAAGCATACGCACTAGAAAACATACACAACAAAACCAAGAAAATAATTATTCCCCTCTTTACCATGTTTAAAGAAAAAGAAAGCAAGGTTTTTAAAAATTACTATTATCCTGTAAAGGTGCAAATAAAAGTTATAGTTCCACTTTTCATTCCTGATCCCTCTCCGATTGGAACAGTAGCATTTACACTAACATTCATCTCATCAGTAGCAGCCGCAAAAGCTAGATCAGAAACCAAAATTTCGGCCGCACCAACAGAATTATTAATAATTTTAAAGCCAGTTACGCAAGTTCCACTTTCAGTTTCATTACATTGCATTGTCCAATTTTGAGTTGGTGCTGTCTCTGTTATAAATAAATCATCCGTAGAATAACCAGTTATGTTCTGCCCCACATTTCCTGTATTCTCCAAAACTATAAAATCTGGAACCGTAATCTCTTCGCTCCTATTATAATTTCCCCTAGTTATATTTCCTAAATTAATTGTACTATCTATAGCACTACAGGCAGTAGTGGTATTGACCTCCAATTTAACAGTTCCAGTAGTAGTAGCAGCTCCAGTTATAGTGTCCATAAAAGAAACACTAAGCCAAGTTCCAGAAACAGAAGCGATAATCGCCATAGCCAATAAAATAGCTAAACTATTATTCGATGCCTTCATTTCCCTCAACACCCTCTTCTTTTATTTCATCAGCCACGACATTCAAACCTACAAATCCAGTAGCACTAGACTCCAAAACTATATTATTAGTGACTGGCCCACCATAAGAATGAGAATAGTCATAAACTGCATATGCCCCAAAGATGGAAACAATAACTGCCACAACCAACAAAGCAATAATGACCTTGTCAGAGACCTCTCTCTTATCACCTTTTTTCATATAAAGAATATGAGAAGTAAAAATATATAAATCTTTTCCTTTAACCAGAGTATGTACAAACAAAAGTTATAGTCCCAGTTTTCATTCCAGAGGACTCTCCGATAGGTACAGTAGCATTCACACTAACATTCATCTCATCAGTAGCAGCTATAGTAACCAAATCATTAACTAATGTTTCCGCAGTTCCTACAGACGAATTTATTATTTTAAACCCATTCACACAGGTTCCACTCTGGCTTACATTGCACTGCATTGTCCAATTTTGAGTAGGGGCAGCTGAAGAATCAAACAAATCCGAAGTAGAATAACCAGTTATATTAAGTAAAACATTTCCGTTATTCTCAATAACAACAAAATCAGTATCAGGAGTGCCATCAATCTCTTCACTCCTATTATAATTTCCCCTAGTTATATTTCCCAAATTAATTGTACTATCTGTAGCAGTACAAGAAGTAGAAGCATTAACTTCCAATTTTATAGTCCCAGTTGTAACTGCTGCCCCTGTTATAGTATCCATAAAAGAAATTGCTACCCACGTGCCAGTTATAGTAGACACAACTGAAATTACCAACAAAATCACCAAAAAATTATTCGAAAGTCTAATTTATTCTCCTCTTTTTACTGAATATAAAATATTTATGTTAGTATTTAAACTTTTTGAAAACAAACTGCCCAGACACATTGTCATTTAATAGTTTCTCAGCTTTTTTTGTTAAATTTCCATTTGTAAAAAATAAAACGGGTAATTTGTTATTATTTCCTTCTTCCCAAGCAAGTTGTATGTCTTTATCATTAATCACTTTTTTTGTTTTTGCTTTGACAAAATATCTCAATTTCCCCAAGGTGGTAGGAATATCTACTACAAAATTAAACTCTTTATTTTTTCTAACTACATCTTGAGAGATAACATAAATTTCCTTCTCATTGAAATATTTATTTAATTCTTCAAATATTTCTCCTTCACTAGATTGTGTTTTTTCTTCTTTCTTCAAAGGTTTCTTCTCAGCCCTTTCTGGTTCTTTTTTAGGAACCTCTTTTTCTTCGGTTTCTTTTTTCTTTTCAGAAACACCGAGCTCATTTTTTATCAATTCCTTTGTCTTTTCATTATCTTCCAAATAATATTTCCAAAAGATTTCATACTCTCCAGAGATCCCAACATTTAATGGAACTGCAAAATCTTTCAAGGCCCTCAAAGCAACTCTCTGCCATGGTTCAGCAGTCTTATCTCGAATAACTCCTTTTTCTTTTAATAGTTGAAATGCCTCCTTTTCTTTTCCAGACAAATATTCAGAAAGATTCTCTAATTTATTTTCTTGACCTTTTAAATAGTAAAATGGACTGCCTCCTTTCTTCAAACTACTAATTTGAACTTCCTTCTTATCTACTAGATTAGATAAAATAGCACTAGCAAATAAAATATTAGTATTAATAACTTTGGCAAGTTGAGCCGGAATAAGAGGCCCCTCTCTTTTTATAATATCTAGAATTTCTGCTTTATTATCTTTAACCATGCAAAAAGAGAAATCAAACCACTATAAAAAATCTATGGTCTTTCCCAATTTACATTATAATATGTAACATCCCCTTCATCATCTACAATAGCAATAAGCAAATTTTTCCTAGTTGAGTGAGCAACCCTATTTTTAGCAGAGAACTCATACCAACTAAAATTTTCTCCCTCATGAACAGCATACATAACCCATTTAGCATGATCCTCTCCTGGCTTAACCCCTCTTTCATAAACCCTAAAATCTGCTCCAAATTTTAAAGCAGTTTTTACAATATATCCTCTGCCCCTTATATCCTTATACACAGAATATCTTGTCCAAAATCGAGGCTCTAGCTTTCTAGCTTTTTTTACAAAGGTTTCTATTTTCATTACTTTATTCCTACCATCAACAACGTCCATCAAACCTTTTTCAATTAAATATAAGGATTCAGATAAAGAATATCTAAATTTTTTGTATTTAAGCTCTCCAAACCTACTTTTATCATAAACCGATCTAGTTTCCGGACTATCTGAAGCTACTATCGAAAACTCCTCAAATTTTCCAGTTATCTTTCCTTTATACATAAAAAAACAAAAGGAAAAATTATTTAAAAACCTTTCCTTAACAGAAAAATATGAAAATTACATTTTTGGGGACATCTGGCATGCAGCCAACAAAAGATAGAAACGCCTCTGCAATTTTAGTAAACCATAAAGAAGAAAACATTTTAATAGACTGCGGAGAAGGAACCCAAAGACAATTCAGAAAACTAAACATTAGTCCAACAAAAATAACAAAAATTCTAATTTCCCATTGGCATGGAGACCATATTTTAGGATTGCCAGGATTAATTTTAACATTAGGAGCCTCAGAATATTCAAAAACTTTAGAAATTTATGGCCCAAAAGGAACAAAAAAATATATGAAAAATATATTCAAATCATTCATAACAAAAAACAAGATAGATTTGAAAATAAAAGAAATAAATAAAGAGGGAACCTTCTTAGAAACAAAGGATCTAACAATTTCTAGTGTAAATCTAATCCATTCTTCTCCTTGTCTTGGTTATTTAATAAAAGAAAAAGACAAAAGAAAAATGAAGATGCCTTATCTAAAAAAGTTTGGATTGACAAAGGACCCAATACTAGGAAAATTACAAAAAGGAAAGAATATTTCTTACAAAGGGCACAAAATATTAGTTAAAGATGCAACTACACTTATTCCAGGAAAAAAAATATCAATAATTTTAGATACATCTCCATCACAAAAAATAATTAGTGCAGTAAAAAACTCAGACTTACTAGTAACAGAATCAACTTTTTCTTCGAAACTAAAAGAAAAAGCAAGATTATACAAACATCTAACATCAGAAGATGCTGCAAGAATAGCAAAAAAATCTAATTCGAAAAAACTGGTATTAACTCATTTCGGAAAGAGACATAACACTACAACGCTTTTATTAAAAGAAGCTAAAAAAATATTCAAAAACACTAAAGCTGCAAAAGACCTTATGACTATTTCACCTTAACAACATATTCAAAATATCCATCATATGGGTTTTCAATTTCTAACATTTGCTTCACAGACAATTTTTCAAAATATCTCCTAAGTGGCCTCATAGAATTCCCATGAGCAGAAATAGCAACATTAACTTTATTTTTTTTAACAAATTTAAGTAGCTCTTCAATAAATTTCTTTACTCTTATCTCAACTTTATATATAGACTCACCGCCAGGCGGAGAAACTTTATATCCTCTATGAAAACCATCATATTTCTTTGGAGAATTTTTTCTAATATATCCATAGTGTGTCATTCCAGTAACATCTCCATAATCTCTTTCAATTATTCTATCATCAGTGATTATACTTTTACATTCTGGATGAAATTTTAAAACTTCTTTCATTGTTTGTTTAGATCTCTTTAGACTAGACTGATAAGCAACATGTATTTTTTTATTCTTTAACCTCAAAGCAACTATCTTGGCGTCTTCCTTTCCTCGAACATTTAAAGTTGTTTGTCTAAAGCCAGAAAACTTGCCACGAGCATTATCCCAGGTAGTCCCATGTCTAAATAAATAGATATAATAATTTTTCATATTAAATTCTTGATTTTAACAAATTAAAAAACTTTCCATTACAAAAACTTAATAAAGACTTAATCTTTTCTTTCCAATATGACAGATATGGCCATAACTTATGAAACCTTGTATGATATTCTAAGAAGAGAGAAGAATAGAGCAGAACTACAAGAATTAGACCAATTATTTTACCAAAATTTAATCACTTACTTAAAAGAAAAGAAAGAAATTCTAAGATCTCAAGAGCAAAAAGACTCTATATTCACCACAGTAGAAGTCCAAAAAACTAGAAAACAGATAGAAAACATACAAAAGATAGTAAAGGAGCTTTATGAAAAGAGAGAATCCAAGATAATTCAGCTTGCTTTAATAAATTCAAGGTCTCAAACTCAAAAAAATGACAAGATTTCAATGTTAAATTCAGAAAAAGAAATATATGATTCAATAATACAAAATTTGGATAAATACAGAAAAGATATCCTCCATAACATAGTTTTAGGAAATAACCTAAATCAAGCAAAAATTGAACCAAAAGACTTAAAAAAGGATGAAAAACCTAAAACTACAACGAGAGAAGTAATATTCAAGAAGAAAACAGAAAAATTTGTTGGCACAGATTTGGAAAGCTATGGTCCATTTGAGAAAGGAGATATAGTAAAATTGCCAGCAGAAATAGCTGATTTCATGATAAACAAAAATCAAGTTGAAAAGGTAGAAAATGAAAACGCCTAAAACAAGAAAATCATATTGTAAAAAGTGTAAGAAACACACAGAGCACAAATCTAGTCAGAACAAGACAACTGGAAAGAGGGGAGCATTAAAAAGAGGATCAATTGACAGAGCAAAGAAAAGAGGATTAGGTACAGGATATGGAAATTTAGGAAATTATGGGTCAAGACCTGCAGTAACTAAATGGAAAAGATCAGGTTCAAAAACAAGTAAAAAAATAGCATTAAAATTGACTTGTAATGAATGTAGTAAATCAAAATTATTGCAACAAAGAAGATCAAAAAAGGTAGAATTTGTATAAAATGGAATCGAAATTTATAAAAATAAGATGTAAAAAATGTAAGAATGAGCAAATTATATTTCAAAAAGCTTCAACAACAATTAAATGTTTAGTCTGTGGAGAGATATTAGCTACCCCAAAAGGCGGAAAAGCAGAAATAAAAGCTACAGTCTTAGAAATTTTAGAATGATAAAATGTATTACAAGAAAAAAGGCATGCCCGAAGAAGGAGAAATAGTTCTTTGTACAGTTAAAAAAATTCTTTATCACTCAGTTTTTGCAACAATTGACGAATATAATGCACTAGAAGGAATGCTTCACATTTCTGAGATTTCTCCAGGAAGAATAAGAAATATAAGAGATTATGTGAAAGAAGGAAAACAAATAGTGTGCAAGGTTTTAAGAATAGATAAAGAAAAGGGGCATATTGATTTATCCTTAAGAAGAGTAAATAATGCCCAAAAAATAAACAAAATACAAGATAGTAAATCAGAACAGAAAGCAGAAAAAATTCTGGAATTCATTGGAAAAGACTCTGGGAAAGACCTTCCTCAAATGTATAAAGAATTAGGATATACATTAATAGAAAAATATGGATCAATAAACGCTTCTTTTGAAAATTTTTCTCTAGATCCAAGTCAGATAGATGAATTAAAACTAACAAAGAAATTATCAGAATTCCTAAAGAAAACAGTAGAGGAAAAAATAAAATCTCCGGAAGTAGAAATAAAAGAAATAATTGAAATAACTACAGATAAACCAAATGGCATAGACATAATAAAAAAAATATTAGCAAAATTACAGAAGGGAGATATCAAGATATCTTATATTGGCTCCCCCAAATATAAAATCTCTATTAAGGCCTCAGACTATAAAACGGCAGAAGGGCTAATCCAACAACTAAATGAAGATGCAGAAAAAATGGCAGAAGAAGAAGAAATTACAATAACTTTTTCTAGAGAAAAATGAAAAGAATTCTAAGATGCTCTAAATGTTCAACATACACTATGAAAGAAACGTGTCCTAAGTGCAATATAAAAACAATCAATCCAAAGCCTGCAAAATATTCTCCAGAAGACAAATACGGAAAATATAGAAGGATAGCTAAAGAAAAAAAACAATTCCAAATTAATTAAATTCCATTTAGGAAAATATTATCTACTCTTACAGAGAAATCCTTATCTTGAGAATTAAACACAATTTTTGCACACCCTTTAGTACTCCAGTCATCTCCAACAACATAATTTTTATAATCCAATCTTATAGTTGCTCCAAATATTCCATCATAATTTTCTTCAGTAATAGAAACACTCCATGCCTCTTTTGGATCATTTTTTCCGCATGTAGACTCAAAACAATATTGATCTCTACACCTTTCTTCCCATAATTTAACATCTAAAGTTCCTGGTGCCATAACAAGTCTATTATTTTTGTCTTTCGGGCTTAAATCAAAATTTCTATATGATTCATTAAAAAAGGAAGATTTATTCCTAAAGAGAAAATATGATAAAGCAATTTTGTCTAAAGAGTATTATTCTGAGCAAGACGAAATAAACAAAAAAGGGAGGAAAATAAAAAATTTAGAAACTAAATTTAATAAAGACATAATAACTTTGATTAAACACTACTTATATAAAAACGAATTAACTCCAAAAGAAATAACTAAAGAATTTGAAATTGGCCATTCAACTTTCTACAAATGGCTATATAAATATAAAATACCAACCAAAAAAATAAAAAATGGACAAACACGAAGCATTGAAAATAATTGAAAAAGAAATACTAGAGAATAAATCCTTGCCCTTAAGAGAAAAAGCAAAAAACCTAGTTTTCGGTAAAGGCAATCCAGACGCAAAAATCATATTTGTGGGAGAGGCTGCAGGTAGATTAGAAGATGAACAAGGAATACCGTTTGTAGGTGCCGCAGGAAAAAATCTTGACAAGTTGTTAGAAAAAGTAGGACTAACATTAGATGATGTTTATGTTTGTAATATATTAAAATATAGGCCTCCAGAAAACAGAGATCCAAATCCAGAAGAAATAAAATTGCATACCCCATACCTACTAAAACAAATAAAAGAAATACGGCCAGAAGTAGTTTGCTCCTTAGGAAATTATGCAACAAAATTCTTTTTAGCAAAAGGAAATGTAGAAGAAATGAAAAAACAGCCAGGAATAACCCAAGTTCATGGAAAATCTAAAACAATTGAAATAAAGGGGATAAAACTAAAATTAATTCCCCTATTCCATCCTGCAGCAATCATCTACAATCAGAGATTACTTCCAGAATGGGAAAAAGATATGCAAATAGTTAAACAAGAACTATCTCAAAAAACTTTAATATAAAAAAGAAAGAAATTAATAAAGTTATTGATTACTCAATATCTTTATATCTCTTTTAGTAGTTTCAGTGTATTTATATTCAACGCTTACATCTAAGCTTTGAGTATATTGTGCAGTTTGATCCACATCCATTATACATACAAGGATCTTTTCTTGCCCTTCAGCCAAAGTTAAATCTCCTTCAACTCCACTTCCGGATGGGAAATTACAAGAGATTGCCTCTGGATCAACATTGTTTATTTTAACATGCACCTTATTCTTTTCTTGTTGTGCAGCTAAAAGATCGATATCTTCACAAGAGACTACATCACTATATACATTCCCAGTTCCTTTATTTTCAAAGCCTATTTTAAAACTAACTTGACTAAGTCCTCTTAATTCCTCATTAAAGCTAGTTATCTGTACTGGTCCACTAGAAACACTCCCACTACCCAAATTAACTCCAGCATAATCACATACTTCTTCTGAATCTGAATCTTCTATTCTCTTAGAAGTAACACATGCCTCTATATCAGATTTAGTTTGATATGGATAACAAATCTTAGCAAATAACGTAGTGTCATAAAATTGCTGATTAATTGTTCCAGAATAATCTATTTCTCCCATATCAACCAAGGCCTCTCCACCAACATCAAAAATATCTTTCTCAATTGGATATAGGCTATTTGAGACTAATTTAAAATCGAAATCCAATGTACTAAATTCATTTGGTGCTACACCAAAAAGTTTAAGTTTCACAGTATTTTCTGGAACTTCGTACTCGCCCATATTAATAACTTTAATTTTAACATCTACAACATCATCTTCGCCAAATTCAGAAGGGGGCATTCCCTCTTCAAATTTCATTTGTAAAGCATCATTTCCACCGATATATGGTCCAATTCCTCCACCAGTAGGTGTAGTTCCCTGCTCACAAGCAGCAACAAAAATCACCATCACAGCCAAAAACGCTAACATTATTTTTTTCATAATATCTCCCTCCTTTATTGATCGTCCCACCAATCGGTATTGAACACAATTTTCTTAGATTTTACTGATTTATATTTGTATCCTAAATTTATATTGAGATTATCTTTATAAATTATAGGCGATTCATCAAATTTCAAGTCAGCCGTACACTCAATTGGGTCTCCTTCTTGGAATACAACTCTTCCTTCTCTATCCTTACATGTAAACTCTGCTTGAGTTCCACTTAAAAAAACATGAACATCAATCAAATCAAATTGGCTATCTTTTTCCTTAACTATCTCTCCAGTTGATGCTTTGTTTAGATATATTTTCAAATCTATTTTGCTATTTCCAGCAACTCTCCTTATATCCTTCTCAATTTTAGAAACAACCAACGGAAATGCCTTTTGTTGTATTTCGGAATTGCCTAAACTTTCCTCTGCGTCACAATCAATATCATATTGTAAATTTGGATTATCTAAAATACATACATCAACACTAGAAAGGCTATCAATCGAAAATTTCATCTCAGCGTATATATTTACATCTCCAACACTATCGTCAAGATCATGATAAGAATAAGTAGCCATTTCAGAAGGGAAATAAATTATTTTCTCAGAAGGAATAATTGTTCCCTTGCTTCCTTCATATGCTTCATCTACATATTCAGAAATACAGTCCTCAGTTACAGGAACCCCCCCATAATAATCGGATCTATCTCCTTTGATGCACAAATCAAATTCTGCCCTTTCTGTCAATTCATTAAAAACTTTTAATCCTACTTGAAATTCCTCCTCTTCTGACAGATCTTCTTGAGGATAATCTTCTAGAAACTCAAAATCTAAAACCTTTGGGCCAACTCCGAGTCCCTCTTGACTAGGTTGCTCACAAGAAGAAATCACTAACAAACTAATTACTAAAAAAAATACAATTCCTCTTTTTTCAACCATAATTTATAAAACATAAAGGATGTTTAAAAATGTTTCTTTTAACCATTAGATTCTAAAATTTCCACATTGGTAATACTTGTAATACCAAAGTTATACCATACCTCTACCTTAACAGATTCTCTAATTGGAGCAATCTCAGGAGAGACTATAACATCAAAATAACACCCAGAACTAACTACTCTTTTTTCATCATAACATTTTTTATCCGTACATTCTTTATTCAAACTTTCATAAACCTCATTCTTAAGACCAAAAACTTCAAAATTTCCATCAATATAAGAATTACTCAAATCAAATTGACAAGCGGAGTTATCAACAAAACTTATTACTCCTTCTGGAACATGTATTCTAAAATCTGTAACTTCTTCTAATTTAATTCTTTGGTCTGTGATTATATTAACTTCTAAATATGGATTAATTATACTTTCCAAAATAAACGGTTGGGGATAATCAATTTTTATTGGAACCGTAACTGGCCCAGGACTATATTCACTTCCAACTGGTTTTCCTTCTTCTGATTCATCTGCATCTTCCTGGTTAACAACATGTAAACTAATATTAGATTTACTAAAAAATCCATCAAAAGAACTTATCAATTCTACGGTTCTAGTATCTTTCCTACCTAAATATTCTACACCATCCTCAAACACACAAGAAATTGTTTGGGTTGGAAACTTCTGATTAGGCAATTTTTCAGAATAAGGGGGCAAAATTATTTCCTCAGGAAATATTTCATCTGCACTCTCTTTCCCATATCCTTGAAGTTTACAATCAAAATTAACTTCAGTACTCTGAGAACTCAAACTTCCAATATCTATTTTGGCTATAACATTAATTGGATGATTTTCCTTAAATTCATTACCAGGAGTTCCCTTGAAACTAGCAACAGTAACACCAATTCCCTCTTTTTTTAATTCATTGTCTTCAAATCCCCCAACATCTTCTAAATTAGAAAAACTAAATAAATTAGTAAAAAACCCTTTAATTCCCTCACCAGATACCTCTCTATTTTGCCATCTTTGCACAACATTTTCTTCCCACCATCCGCTTTGCCAAGCAAAGATATAAAACGTTCCAATTAAAAGCAACAAAATGAAAACTTTAGTAACTATTCCCCTACTAGAGGGGGCCTTAAATATCACAAACAAATAAACAACTACAACCAAAAATCCAATTAACCCCCATTTACTTTGCCAATTATATGCTAAAATGGCTCCAATAATTACTCCAATTAGAAGAATAGCCCATTTAAAAATCCATATAATTGCCCTTTTCGAAAGCACATCTTCTGACAAATCTTCTGGATTTTCTCCTTCCCGTATAACTCTATTTAACAAAAATCTTGCGATTTTCTCCTTCATAATCAAACCTCTTTTTATTCATAAACTATTTTTAATTCATCAATACTAAATTCGCTATCTGGCCTAACCTCTACAAAATTATTTCCTTTTCTAATAAAGTTACTAATATCAAATTGAGCAAAAGTATTTTCAGTGTTTAGATTAATTATTTCATCATTAATTATAATTTCAGCTTTTTTCCTATCTCCAAACATTTCCAAACTAAGATAATAATCTTCTGCATCTTCATATACATCATTTCTTATATAAAACGAGTATGATGGAAAAACCCTTCCTTCAACTTCATTTCTGATCTCTATATCACTAATTAAGTAATCTCCTCCACTAACACTAAATTTAAGTTCATTAACTCCAGATTCAAAATCTTCTTCATCTAGTTCAACAGTATATTCATCACTCATACAAGGAACTAATTTACTAAATATCAAACGGCTATTCAAATAGGCTTTCATAATGTTACTTTCCCCAGCATTGCCCTTGCAAAATACAAAGAATTGTAATTCAGAATCTTGAATTGATCTTTTCTCAGAAGAACTAACTGAAAAATCTAGAATTTCGAAGGAGTGAACTATCTCATATTCTTTTTTTAGTTTTATATCCTTCAAATAATATTCATTGCTAGACCAGAAAACCAAACCTGAAGGACTAACTTGTAATCTAAGTTTATTTTCCTCTTCCAAATATTCCTTTGGTAAACTAATAGTCTCTATTCTATTTTCATTAAGTTTTTGATTTAGAATTTGTTTTCCATTTAAAGTAAGAATCAAATCTCCACTAGCATCAACTACTGCAAATCTCAAGGACAACCTATCTATGGAATCAAGGTTATTCAAACCAAATTCCAACTCTTGATCTAATTCTCCAAATAATCCATTTCTAATTTCTAAAGAATTCGATAATATTACAGTTTCTGGTTCATCATGAATAAATAAATCTACAGATTCAAGGGGATGATCAATTACATCATCATAATCCAAATCCAAATTTCCTGGAGAAACCTTCAAGAGTACTCCTTCAGACAACTCGCCATCACATTCCTCACTACAATCATCACCCAATAGCCTACATCTTTCACAAGGGGGCATAACAAGGGTATACAAAATAATAAGAATCGCAATTAGTATTATCAGCCCTTGTATCTTTGGGTCATTCCCTCTTTTATTCATAAAGAACATACATTATTTAAAACTTAAAAATAATTTAAAAGCCTTTCTGTTAAACAAAGTATTTTATGTATTTCGGAAATTCTTCTTTCATCATCAAATCTACTCTATTTTCCGACTTTATCTCTTCTTTAATATCTTTACCACTTACTTCATTCTTCAAAAAAACATGACATAATTCGTGAAAAACAATTGCCTTAACAAAATTCGAATCGCTAGTTAAATTATTTATAATATCTTCATTTAAGCAAATTCTCTCTTCTTCACCATGAACAACAAGTGCTCCAACCTTTAGAGGAATTTTCATCTTAATCTCTTCCTTAATCAATGGACTCTTTTTAGCCAATCGCCAAAATTCATCCAAACTCACCATAGAAATCTGGCAAGTCACTTTATGTTTCTTAGAAAATTCATTATGGGCCTCTCCAGCCAAAGATTTTACTTCTTTTTTTGAAAACATAAATAAAAAAAGTAAATTAAATTTATAATGATTTCCATACTAAATTTTATAAATACCCTATTCTCTCTAAAGATATGGAAATTATGATTATAGCATTGGTTTTTATCTATCTAATAATTTCTACAATTTCAGATATAAAAACTACAGAAATTCCTGATTTCTTAAATTATTCATTTATTTTTATTGGAATTTTCATTTATGGATTAAAAACGTTAGTGACTAATAATAATACTTATTTTCTATCCTCGATAATAACAGTAGGCATATTTTTTATACTTGGGGCAATTATGTACTACACTAAACAGTGGGGGGGAGCAGATTCAAAATTACTTATGGGTCTAGGGGCATTAATCCCAATATATCCAGCGATTCTGTTAAATACTTTTTCACTTAAAACTTCAACATTTTTGGGAATAGATCTCTTTCTAAATCTATTAGTAGTTGGGGCAATTTATTCATTGCTTTTCGTTATCCACCTTATTATAAAAAACAGAAAAAAATTCAAAAAAGAATTCAAAAAAATATATCAAAAAAAGGAAGTAAAACTATTCGAAAAGATTATGTGGATTTCAATAATCCTAATT
This sequence comes from Candidatus Woesearchaeota archaeon, assembly GCA_964471565.1. Classification (GTDB taxonomy): domain Archaea; phylum Nanobdellota; class Nanobdellia; order SCGC-AAA011-G17; family PNOQ01; genus JABIBT01. Next base: position 89,815 of record CAYYFK010000001.1, read on the forward strand.
AATGTACTTAGTTTTTTCTTATTTCAAAATAGTTTACAAAAGAATTTTGTGATTACAATCTCTTTGATTATCCTTTTATTTAATTATTTAACAATCTCTATAAAAGCTATAGAAAACGTTTCAATGTATAAAACAATATCTACAACAAGATTGAGAGTTGGAGACTATATAACAAAAGAACTAAAAACCAACAATAAGATAATATACAAGCCAATAGTTCATGGAATAAATGAAAAACAAATGAAAGAAATAAAAAAACATTTCTCAAAAGTCGAAGTAAAGGAAGGGATAGTCTTCGCACCTGTATTTTTAGTTGCAACAACAATAACTTTATTTTTCGGAAATATACTTCTCTACTTATTACCCTAATGCCCTTCTAACATCAACTATTTCAGCAGAAGCAACTTCTTCAAATTTTTCTATAGTTTCAGCCAAAGGATCTGGACTTCCAATTGATTCGTCCATTACAAAAATAATTTTTAAAGCATTTAAACCAAACGCAACTGGTTCAATTTCAGTTTTCATATCTGAATCCTCATTAATAAATTTTTTAATTTCAGATTTTACTTTGATTTCTAAATCTTCAAGATTTATTTCAGGATTTTCTGGCATAATCTTAATAGTTAGAATAACATCGGCCATTTTAATTTGGACCCTCAAAACCACAGCTAGGGCAAATATATTTTATAACCTTTACTCTGCAAGACTTGCATCTAATTATTTCTTCTTTTCCACAATCTGGGCACTTAAAACAAACAGAAGCATCCAAACTTCCCATTTTTGTTTTGCATGAACAACAATATTTTTCTTTTTTTGCCATAATAGAATTTTGGGAACATACTTTATTTATAAAGGTTTTGTTAGTCTCTAGGGACTTCATGGTGTTCTAAACATCTTGCTTCATATTCTTGATCACCAACCAAAATTAAAGGACTGTTATAGTGGGCGGGTTTTCCGTCAATTAATCTTTGTGTTCTATTTGCCCTTTTACCACATCCCTCATAGTCACATGCAGCGGGCAATTTAACAACTTTGTCGGCCATCGCCAATAAACTTGACATAGGTCCAAAAGGCTCTCCCTTAAAATCTAAATCTAGTCCAGAAACTAAAACTCCCTTTCCAATAACTTGAAAATCTCTTACTATTTTAATTAATTCATTAGAAAAAAAGTTAGCTTCATCAAATGCAAAAACATCTATATCTTTCAACACATAATCTTCTAATCCTTTCCAGGGATTTTCTGAATTTAAAATTTTAGCATCTATTTCTTCACTCATACCTCTACTAACAAGTTTATCTTCAGAAAAACGATTATCTATATCTGGTTTAAAGGCAATATAATTCAGATTAGTATGATCCAAACGTTTCAATTCTAAAATTAATCTTCCTGTTTTTCCAGATTTCATCGGTCCACAAATGACTTCCAAGTATCCGGGTGTATAAATGTCTGACATACAAAAAAATAGAATTAAAAAAGAAATTAAAAAGATTTGTATACTTTAGACATCATCTCTGATTCCCTTATCAGTTATGTAAAACATACATTCTCCATCAGCTAACGCAGGAGCATCTACTAACTTTGCAACTCTACTTCCTTTTTTACCTCTTCTCAAATAAAGTCTAGTTGTAGAAGCGTGTGCAACTATATGCCCCCCTATAGCTTCAGTTGGATCTCCAAAGAATGTATCTGGTTTAGACATAACTTGATTTGTTACATAGACAGCAATATTATAAGTATGTGCCAACTTCAATAATATATGCATATGCTTATTCAGTTTTTGTTGTCTCTCAGATAATGTTCCCCTTCCAATAAACTCACTTCTAAAATGACTCATTAAAGAATCGACTATAACAATTTTCACAGGAACGTTTTCTTTATTTATTAGTTCTTCAACTTTCTCTGCCAATAACATTTGGTGGTCAGAATTAAAAGCTCTAACAACCTTAATATTCCCCAGTAATTCTTCAGCATTCAAACTGTTCTCCTCTGCTATTTGTTGTATTCTTTCAGGTCTAAATGTTCCTTCGGTATCAATCCAAACCACTGCTCCTCCAGCACCTCCTTCTTTTACAGACATTTGAGCACTAACTGCTAGCTGATGTGCCAAAGCCGTCTTGCCACTTCCGTAGGCTCCATAACACTCAGTAATCGAACCAGATTCAAACCCTCCTCCAACAAGTTCATTGAAAGCATTGCTCCCAGTAGTTATCTTAATCACACTTTCTCTTTTTTTGAGTAAATCCAAACCAGTCTCAAACCCCATATTCAATTTGTCTCTAGCAACTTGAATTATTTTTCTGGCAATTGCATCAGAAACTCCAGAAGCTTCCCCTAACTTGGAGGGGGATGCTACTGCAACACTCAATAAAGTGTCATATCCTGCATCCTGCAATTTTTCAGCCGTAGCAGGCCCAACTCCTGGCAAATCATTAATAGTAAAATTCTCTTCTACTAAATTTTCTTCTTCAACAATATTAGTTTCTTCAATATCTTTATTAGATTCCTCAATATTTTCATTTATTATCTCTTCACTCATCTTCTTCTGCCTCCCATTCTGATTGTTGCATTAACAACTCTTCCTGTGCTTTCTGCAAAACAAGTATGGCTTTGATTAAATCCTGTCGTCTTAAGTTTAAGGACTCAGATCTCCATATATCTTCTCCTTTTTTCTTATAACTCCTAGTTAAAGAAACCGTCTTAAATTCTACCTTATTTTCATTAAATGTCTTTTCATTACTCCATATTGCAGCCTCTATGGCTCCAGATTTATATTTATTTATTGGTTTATTTACCATTTAAATACCTCCTTTGCTTTCGCATTTTGTTTCAATTTCAGATAATTCGCCAAAAGTTGGCAAAACAGACTGACTATTATCTATTTTAAACCTATTTAATTTTGACAGGACTAATTTTTCGCTTAGTTTTTCATAACAAGTAACTTCAATCAAAGTAATGCCTTTTTCAAAACAAATGTTTCTTTTTATTTTGTCTCTTAATTTTTGTCTTTCAAATTCTTCATAATTTTTCCAAAACATAGTACTACTAAACTCGAAATGTTGTCTTCCCTGATACTCAAAAGCCAATTTTAATCTAGGAATAAAAATATCTAACTCAAGTTTTACTCCTAAAGCAGCCCAATCATGAATTATTATTATTTCATTTGGAAATAAATTTCTAACATAAAGTAAAAGTTCCTGCTCCTTTCTAAAATTATTGCCAATAATAGGCAAACCTAATTTTAACCTTCTTTTATTCTCTTTATCTCTATTCCTCGCACGATATTTTCTACTTAGCCCCCCATGGTATTCTCTATGTTTTTTTCTGTGTTCTACAAGCTTAGAATATGCATACTTTTTACTACATAATTTACATCTTTTGCCTCTAAAATTTTCCAAAACCGCCCCACAACCTAAACATTTGGGTTCTGGAAGTAAAGATTTTCTCAAAAGTTTAAGTTTATTATAATATTTTCTAGCTATCTCAGACTTTCTCTCTTTATTCCTTTCTCTCCATTTACGATCATTCTCTTTCTTGAGTTCCTTATTCTCTTCCCTCCATTTTTTATGTTTTAGCCTTAATCTCTCCTTATTTTTAAACTCCCAATCTTTTTTGTAGCTTTTTCTGTATTCTTCAACACAACCTTCACACACCACAGCATTTTTATTTAATTCAGTAACATCTTTACTACAAACCCTGCAAAATCTAACCTTCATCAATCCCAAATTTTTAGCTTTTTTTACTATAGTATGAATAGGAAATTTTAATTGCTCAGATAAAATTTTATTTTTAAGAGTTGGATAGTTAATTTTTAAATATTCTATTTCTTTTTCTTTCCAGCTCATTAACATCACCTTCCTTTCGGGTTTTTTTCATTCCCCATTCAAAAAATGGGGAGGTGTTTAAGCTAGGGTAGTAGGACTTATTTATAAACTCTTTTGCCGTGCGTGGCAAGCTGGCAAGAAGAAAGATTCAAAACAACAAAAACCCAATCCCAACTAAAACAGCTATAAAAACAACCCACTCTAAAAATCCGCCAACTTTGATAAATCCATTAACTCGGGTCTTATTCAAAGGAAAAAAGAAATATAATCCCCTAGTACTTAACATATCAACAATCAAGTGACTCATATATCCTAAAAAGAAAGCTCCTGCCCATAGAGTCTTATCAAATACCATAAATAAAAAGTAGATAAAAAATGGAAACCACACTGTATGCATAAACCCTCTATGTCCGAATAACAAATTCAATAACCAAGATAAAGGTTTAATCCTACTTCCCAATTTACTAAAAGGATGATCCAAATCTGCCAAAACAGCAGAAACAACACATATAGAAACAAAAAGAACCTTCTCACTTATATTAAAATACTCAATCATGAATAGTCCAACCAAGAGACCAAAAGCCAGGTGGGTTTTGAACATCATATCAATAAAAAGCAAAGAGGTTATTTAAATATTACTTTTCATAATGTTTCCTGTCTAACTCTCTAAATGCATCTTTAGAAGGTTCTGGAATTAATCTATAGTCTAATAAAGTCAATCCTCCTCTAGAAAAAGGGTTACAATTTTTAATAGAAACTATGACTCCATTATTAGTTTGAAAAGCATCATACAAATTTTCCAAAATATGCCCATATTCTCTACTTCTAACTCCAAAACTTTTATCATCCCACGCAGTAACAAAAGGAGTATTTTCATTTGGTTTAGTCAATCTCATTCTCAACAAAGCATTAAAACGATCCTTCTCTCCAGATATAAATTTATCATATAATAAAATAGAACTTAGGTCTCTTCTCTTAAAAATCAAGTCTTCAGGAACAAGGGTATTTCTTCTATCTTCAAAACCATACTCTTTTCCTAACTCAATGCCAAATCTTCTTCTAACTCTTTAGTTCCTCTCTCATGCTGTCCAACAAAATCCCAACCCAAATTGATACCAATAACTTTTCCATACTCTACAACTACATCAGTATCATGAGTAGCTCTCTTCATACTAAACTTCCTCCATCAACTCAACAGGATTCGCTTCTTTTATCTTTCTAGCTACAAACTCCAACCTGTTAAACATTTCATTGTTATTGACCTTCCCTTCAATGATTAGTTGTTTTCCTAGAGCCTCATTACGCCACTGGTCAAACAGTCCTAAAGAATAGTTTTCCATATTCTCTTGATTAAAAGAGAATAGTCCTTGAATAACATCTCCAAAGCCAACAACCCTTATATTTCCAGTGCCATCATCAAAAAAGAAATTTATCACTCCTCTCTTCTCGACATCAACTTTCCCATGTTCCTTACAAGTACTGTCTTCCAAAACTTTCTTTCCACATTTAGTACAAACAGTAAAAAATCTTGGTTCAAATAGTTGAACAACTGTACCATAAACTTCAACAAAATCTCCTGCTTTAATTTCTTCTATCTTTTTCCTGCCTAGCTTACTAGTTGTCTGAGAAACTTCTCCAACCTTCTCTCCTTTAGGATTAACAATAATTTGTGAGCTATTACCCATATGAACCTCTACAAAGCCATTATTATCCCGAGAATAGCCATTTTTAATTTTAACAATATCATTAGCCTTAAACATATTTTTTTCAATTTCATTAATTATTGGTTCATCCCAAACTACAATTCTAATAGAGCCAGTTTCATCTCCAATTGTAAAATTAACAACTCTTCCACTTCTTCCATTTTTATTAAAACTAACTACATCTCTAACTTCCATAACCTTTCCAACAATAGAAATTCCAGACATCCCTCGGGGAATCTCTTTCACTTTCAAACTTTTTTCTGCAGAAACACTTTCAAATAATTTGACCCCTAACTGATTAGCAACTATATGTGCAGCGCCTTCCTTACTAATTAAATCAGACAACTGACTTATTTTCTCATTAACTTTTTGTTCAATTTCTTCATTAGAAAGTCCCTTTTCCTCTTTTATTTTATCAATAATTTGATTATAACTGAATTTTAACATTTCACCCCTTCCTCCCCAAAGTTTAGTTCTTCTTCAAAATCTATACCTATTTTTATAAGTATATCTTCTTCTAAACTTGGGGTAGTGAAGGATATTTTAAAAAGATTGCCCTCTTTTTTATAACTAAAACCAGAAGATTCAGAATTCCAACAACTTTCTAAACTTCCACACTCATCTACTACTGATTTAATCTTATCAACTTTACTTATAAACTTATCAAAATTGAAATCTTCAATAACATGATTTTCCTTAAATTCCTTGGTATATACTAAATTGTAGGTTTCCTCTTCAACTTGTTTAATAATAGGAAAATTAGCTGAAACAACCAATCTATCTTCTTCTCTAGAAACATCATATCCTTCCCCTAAATCTGAAATAATTATGCTCTTCAACTTATCCCAATCATTTGGGAAACACTCTATGTCTTTTTTCCACAATATGTACTCTCCAACAAAAACTGGATTTTCAAGACCTGCGTTATTCAATATTTTCATAACGGATTCCTCAGACTTTTCTTCTAATTGACTTTTCAAAAAATATTCTTCTTCATTAGCTAAAACATAATTTCTAATAACCTGTGTAGGAACCTCCCCAATTTCGAAGCTGTATTTCTGATTTTCAATTTTAAAAAGAATTGTAAGGGCCAAACTAACAGCAAGAATAGTAAAGATTAATACATATACCATTAATATTCCTCTTTTATTCATGGACATCCCCAATCACCACCTATTTGGATATCATCTTCTACATAAAAATAAACATAGTCATCTTCATTTAATCTTTGGTATATCACTGGACCATCAAAAGTATACGGCGCAATAAAAAAACCATTATGCCAAGTAAATAATTTCATTTGCTGAACTGAATTCATATTACTCCACTTATCACCATTAGATAATCCAAAAACAAATCCTCTTTTCTTTAATTTCCCATCTACATGGTAACAATATGTTATTTCATCCAAAAATCCCTGAACTTCTCCCTCAACTAAATCTTTATTTTCTCCATCAGCCATATAATCTTTTATCAAATCACTAATTAAAATATCTTCATCATCTAGCATTACTCCTGTATTCAAAAAATTAACAACATCTGGATAATAATTGTAATTTTTTACTTTATTATCTGCCTTAACAACACTTTCTATTTCGCCAGTATTTAAAGAACCAGTAAAGGCATAGATAGAATAGAATATCAATATTATAAAAATAAACATAATTGCCACTATATCTGACATTTCTATCTGTCCTCTTTTATTTTTTAAGATCATTTACAACCTCAATCTCTAATATTCCATTTTTATTTTCAAATAAAACATAATGTTTAGAAAAACTGCAAAAATATCTTTCTCTTATATTTTTCATATTATTCAACAGACATTGACTTGTTAATTGTTTATTAATTTCCACTTCATCAACTAAATTTTTATCTAAATCAAATAATTTCAAATGCAACCCTAGTTTAGAATCTTCATCCAACCCAGTGCATTTTTTTATGTTTTCAATATCAAAATTATCTAAATTTATTTTACCAAACTCTTCAGAAGCAAGACAATCTTCAGAAAACAACAATCTAGAAACAACCAACTCATTTTCTATTTCCTCTATTTCAAAATCTTGGATAAAATAAGCAGCAGCTCCAACCATAATCACTACAGCCACCAATAAAATAATAACTACATATACAATCATCTTTTGAGTCTCTTTACTTACTTGATATCCAGCCATGATGTATCTCCATAAACTAATAATTTATTATTTTTTAATTCAAATATTAACGGATCCAAACTAGAACTTATTGAGTCTCCTTTATCAACAAACTCATTATCCAAACAATAATATCCTTCGTAAAGATACTCTGAAGCTATGCTTCCAACCCTAACTTCACAATCACTTTTAGTCTCAACTCTAAATTCCTTTTCAGTTTTTGAATAAGTGTATCTCAAATCTAAATCTCCTTCAGAAGTTAGAATAGAACTCTCAATAAGAGCGATATCTCTAGAAATTAAATTTTGGTAAACTGCATTATTATTTCCTAAGTTAACTAATGCTGCAGCTATAATAAAAAACACTACAACTGACAATAAAGAATAACCTATCCATAAATACAATCTATTCCCCTCTTCCATTGATCAATATTTAAAAATAGAGATTTATATTAGTTTTGTTGAACAATATCAAAAGAAATCTTTCCTTCACTCTTTTCAACAGCTAATAAAAATCTTCCACTATTGCCTTCTTCAACATCTAAACTAGTAATCTTTTCAACTTTATTAAAAACAATATTTTCATCAAACAATCTAACCATATCTTCAGAAACTAATTTTTCACACCCTTCATCAAAACACAAAGTGATACATGCGGCCATATAACACTCAGGAATATCAGATTCCTTATTATAGGCATTTAAATATATTTCATCCCTATCAAAAGCATAAAAGGGCATTTCTTTTCTTTCACCTTCCTCAACATCATTAATCACATCTCCCAACTCTACTAAAGAAGCTTCTAAAAAATGAGCATCATCATTATCCATATCAGAAGTAAGAGTTCGAATAAAAGGTTCAACAATAAATATAATTCCAATAACAAGCACAGCACCAACCAAAAGCCCCATTAAAACACTAATGCTAAGTTTTGCTCCTCTTTTTTTCATTTTAATTAACTAAATCAAAAAATCCCCCTAATTTTTCCATAAAAACATTCGCCTGTCCGCCAAATAAAAAGATCATAAATATTAAAATAAGCAAAGCTATCAAAAGATAAACTAAAGTATCAGTAGCCAAAGAAAATCCTTTTTTCATTTTAAAAAAAAATAAAAAAAATTAAGACAGACATCCGCCTGCGCTTTCTATTGCTCCACATGTCACTAAATCTTGACATCTAGCATATTCGTCAACCTTTCCATCACCAGTAGTATCCAACTCATAGTCGATTGTACAGAAATTTGTCTTAAATTTCTCTAATTCTGTAGTATCATAACTGCTACAAAATCCATTACATTCAACTACTACTTCTTGAACAGGAAGTGCCCCTTTTTGCCATATGCCTTGGATTTTATCCTTAAAAGTTTCAAAACCTCCAGTAAAGAAGATTGCAACTATTATCAAGACAAGTACAGCAAGGATTACAACTATGATTGTGTTTGTTGAAAGCTCTTGACCTCTTTTTTTCATAAACCTCACCTCTTACTAATTTTACTCTAAATGGAATTTTTAAGTGTTTTGGTTAACATAGTGGCGAATCTTCTAGTGATTTAGCACTAGCTTTGTCCACAATACATATCGTATCTTCTGAGACCTTATAAAATAATAAGCTCAAATCAACCTCACTTTTAGTTTCCCCTAGAAGATCATTCATTGCAGCAAACTCAGACATTTTATCATATTCATTTAACTCAAAAAGAACATAAGATTTTCTACCTTTTTGAATAGTTATTTTTTGATTTTTAAATCGATCTAAAATAGATGTTCCACCAAGTTTAGATGTATCTAAACAAGATTCTGAAACAAAAGTAATATCTTTAAAATTTCCCTTATCATTATCTAACAAACTAAAGGTAGTTCTTTGACCTTCTTGCTTAGTCTCAAGAAAAAAACCATTTGGTATATCAAATTTTTCTTTAGTACACCAACAACCAATTTCTTTAGAATCCAAACAAGAGTTATATTCTTGAATAAACGAGTCTTCAAAATATACAACGGCCTTGCTTCTTAATGTATCTTGATCTTGATTAAAGGAAAAAATTTTATTACTAAACTCATCAAAAAATTCTCCAACTTTAGAATCACTAGGGACTAGAAAATTATAAAGGATAAATAAGCCAAATAAAACTAACAAAATCATCAAAGTTCCGTAGACCATAGGTTTCCAATCAGTCATTATCCTCCACCAAACCTCAAAAAGGATTTTAAACTATCTAAGATTTCCACCATTCTTTCTCTATTTGAAAAAACCATTATTAAAATAACAACTAAAAATGCTAAAACCAAAATCCAAGTATAAATACTCTCCCAACCTAGCTGTCCTTTCTTCATTGTCCACATATTTCAATCACCTTATTTGAGTTTCCCACATACAAAGCACTAATATAATCAGTTTTCCTTCCTACCGCTTCCACTGTATATCCAATTAACATCCCAGAACCACACCCTATTACTGCTCCAGCAAGAGTTCCAACTCCAGGAGTACCAACAACAGAACCAATAACAGACCCAGCTTTCCCACCAGCCAAACAACCACCAATAACAGTTGCAATCTCAGTTTTATCTATACTGCCGAAATCCTCCCAAAAATCTTTTCTCTTATCCGCAAAGAAAACTACATAATTAGTTTCATCAGTTTTCAAATCAATACCACTAGAAAGAGGATCTATAACTTTACTATTCTCTTCTCCATAAATATAAGAATAAAATGTTTCGCCCAATATAGGAATCTCCGTATCTCTCAAATACCCATCAAAATTATTTATCTTGGGAATTTCCTTCTGAACTTTATCATTAAAATCAATTCTAGAACAGATATGGCACCAATTATCTCCCTTTCCAAAATTCGTATCGCTTAAAAAATCTTTTTCCCCTTTACCAAACATATACCAACAAGAAAACATTTCAGTAGCAATCTGTTCCTTTATAATTACTTCATTTTTACTATCTATAGAAAGGGCATTAGTTTCACATTTTAAATCGTCCAAAATGGGTTTACCAAGAATTTTTGATTTAGCTCTCAACAAAACACTAGTCTTACATGATTCTCTCAATGAAGCTTGTTTTCCCTCTTTTATAATCTCTGGGACTACCCAGAAAATAATTCCAGCAACAACTAAAGTAATTATAATTCCAGCAATGATCCACTCCATCTTACCTCTCTTGTTAAACAATTTGATTCACCCGAGTTATCACAAAAAAGAAAAGTATTCCCAAGGCTAAAACTATAGCCAAAAGAATTAAAATCGTTCTAAAGTACCCTGCCATAACTCCTCTTTTTAACATAGATACAAAATACTAAACCCAATTTATAAGTTTTTTTATTAGTTCAAAGATTTATCCAAAACAAAAAATGCTAATTGGTTGAATAATAATACAACAATCAAAGCAACAATACTATACAAAATGACACTTCTAATCAAATTCTTACCTAATCTATGTTGCTCACTTAATTTATCTGCACCATTCTCAATTCCATTAGATAAAACTGTCAAAACATAGACTATTTGAACAACATAAATTCCTACAATTATTTGGAAAAAATACGAAGGAATCGTATTAAATTTATCAAATAATCCTCCAACATTTCCAAGATTCAAGGCAGCTGCTGAAGAAGCATCTACATCGGTTAAATCACTTAATTTAGATATAACTCCGACCATCATACTGCCTATTCCTACAACTATTCCAGAGATAACTGGAGCCATAAAACTAATCTGGCTTTTCATACTAGAGATAATATCTGAAAGTAAATCCTTTAATCTCTCTCCAACTTCATGAACAGAATTGACATAATTTGAAATACTAATCAAAGATTGGGAAACTATACTAGGCCCTTTCTTTGAGCTTTCAACTAACACTTCCATTGAGCTTTCAACTAGTGGACTTGGATAGTCTTTTAAGGCGCCCCTTTCTCTATCAAAAATTGCAGCCCTCAGACTCATTCCTAATTTTCTTAAATTATTATTTATTTTAGAAAATAAGCCTCCAGTAGGAGTACCAATCATAGTTGCAGCAACATCTTTAAACGCACTTTCTGCAGGAATTCCATCTCCTATTCTTGTACCCAATTGAAATAAACTTGAAGAAAATTCTCTTTCTAATTTTTTAGTTTCATCTCTCACCTTCAACAAATGTTTTGTTTTAGAAGAATAGTAAGTACCAATACTTAGAGCTAAACCAAATGGCAAAGCAAAACTAAGTAATAAGGCTCCTAAACCAAATGGGCCATATACCTGCCCGCCTTTATTTTCAAATCCTAAAAAAGCCATATTCAAAAATTCAAAATCTGGCATTAAATTAAGATAATAAATTAAAAAGGGACTAATTCCAATAAGAAAAAATAATAAAAATATCAAAACAGGAAAAAATAAATTCCCCTTGTTTTCCCCAAAACCCAACAAAGTTTCAGAATATCCAGAAGGCCTCTTTGCTAAAATGTTTTTCCCAATATTATAAACCAGCAAAGGCAATAAAATATTATATAGAAGGGCTAAATGATACCATTTAACTAAATCGCCCATAAAAGCCCCCATTAAAGGAAAGATAACTAATCCTAGAATTGGCAAAATAACTCCTAACATATGCAACATCGTTATAGGATTTTTCAATTGATGGGCATATTTCATCATCCCATTATAAACTCCATCTAGAATAACTTTCAAAGATTTATCTAACAAACTAAGTCTTCTATCCTCACTCGGCTCATATAAACTACTCTGTATTAAATGAAATGAATTAACAAAAGATAAATTATTATTTCTCCATAAAGCTAAATAATGATCTAAACTTTCTTTTACTGAGGGATATTTGCCAACTTCAACATCCCAAAATACCTTTCTCAAATCAAGCGCTATGGGCCCCCCAATATGATCAGAAGCAAATTTAACCGCATTTTCTAGATTCGATGTATGTCTCATGTAAATAACAATATATAAAATACACAAAACGATTTGATCCCCTGCCCTAACTCTCCACTTATTTGCTAAACTAATTGGGGTTTTAGTCAATACAGGAATCATCATTAAAGATATTAAGAATAACAAAGCCATCAAGAAAGCCGCCCCTAAAATATTGAAAACATAGGATATAATTGCAAGAATTAAAAAAAAGATTCCAAATAATAAAGGATAAAATATCGCAAAGCTAGATACATCGCTCAAACTTAAATTTAAATGAGTAACCTCTAAACTTTCTTCTAATTTTGGAATTACTTTATCATTAGGTTTGGTTTTAATAATTCTTCCAGCAAATTGAGCAAGTTTTTCATATCTAGTAGTTGCCTTTGACAAAACTTCTCCCTTAAATATTTCATATTCTCTTGAAAATTCAGAGTTTCTTTTAGGTTGTTCAACGTCCCTTGAGATATTTTTCTCTAACTTAGAAGTATACTTTTTAATTAATCCGTCTAATTCTTCTTTAGGAATGCGTTGCATAATTGCTTGCCTCTTTTTTTAACCATTCATTCCATCTAAACAATATTTTCTTACTATCTAAATTTCCTTCTTTTTCCAGAACAGCATCTGATATTTTATGGAAGGCATCATTGGCTAAAACAACAAAATCTGCCTCCAATAGTTCTGGCTTCTTAATTTTTTTCGAGTATTCAACTAATCTTTCTTTAAGGTCTGCTCTCAATTGAACATTTTCCCAGACTGCATCCCAATTTCCTGCCCATTCTTTAACAGTTGATGCTATCTCTTTTATAATTTCAGAATCTCCATTTATTAAATTATCCGTTGGTTCTAATTCATCTGTAATTGGATTATACTTCATCAGTTCAATAAATGCCCCTTCCTTAAGAGGATCATCTTCCCAATGTTTCCTAACTTCTGTTATACTTAAGACTCTCCTAATTTTGTGCAGTCCATCTGGAGTTTTTATTGGATTAACAATCACAATAATATCGGTAGCTTTGAAACTAGTTCTAGGGACACCTAAATCGTTTACTACCCTATCATAAATTGAATATGCACTTCCACCATGAATAGTTCCCGCCACAACATTAGCCAATGCTCCAACTCTCATTGCTTCATATAAAGCTAAAGCTTCCTTACTTCTTACTTCTCCAACAATCAAACTACTGTCTCCAAGCCTTAAACTTGTTCGAATTCCTTCTTCTGCAGCCAGCTCAGTTCCACCTTCAGAAAGTGCAGACCTAACTTTCATAGGTTGGATATTATAATCAAGATTTCTAAGAGACCTTACAGGCAATTCTAAGGTATCCTCAACAGTAATTATTCTAAATTTTCTCATGATTTCAACCATAAAACTTCCCAATAAAGAAGATTTACCAGAACTTCTAGTTCCTCCGACTAAGATACTTCTAGATCCATCAATTAAGAAATTTAATAATCCTGCTCCAAGCGGGTTAATTGTTTTATTCTCAATAAATAATGGCAAGGTCCAGGGTTTATCCCTATGTCTTCTTAGGGCATATCCAAGCCCTTCAGGATTCAATGGATTTCCAATAATGGCTACTCTTGCTCTTCCTCCAGAAACTGCCAATTCCGTATCCAAAACAGGATTAGCTTGATCAAGTGGCCTCCCAGAAATCATCCTAAATCTGGTAGCCCAAGATTCTCCATCGACAGCACTTGGGACAATATTAGTAACACACTCATCATAATCTTGATGAACTATAAAAATAGGAGTTTGTCCTATTGGCCCATTTATAACAATATCTTGAATTTTTTCATCTTTTAACAAAACTTCTAATAATCCAAATCCAACTGTATACCTAACTAAAATTTCTGCCAGTCCGTTTGCTTCATCAAAATCCAAATTAACTCCTCTGTGTTGAGCCAATTCAACAAGCAAGTCTCTCCCAATATTAAAAAAAGTCATTCTCATTCTCTCAATATCTGTAAATTCTTTTTCTTCCGGTTTATGCTCTGCCAAAATATTTCTAGCCATATCTAACAACTCTATTTTATCATCATCCAAATTAAACTCTGGGGGAGTTAAATGATAATAATTTTTAACATCATTATCTAAAGAAAATAAAGAAACATTTGTTTCCTTATCTAAATTATAACTATCCATCTCATAGGCTCCAATTGGAATCTGGGCCATTAACCTAGTCAACATAAAATTTGGGCTAATAATCGGGCGAAATATATTTACATAAACAGATCTATCATCCAAAACATATCCATCTAAATCTTCCTTAACAATAGAAATAACTTTTAATTTGCCTAATAAATCAAAAGTTTCTACTAACAGTTTCAAATAACTATTTTCCTCTCTTACTTCTAAATTACTCCTAATTTTTTTTAATTTTATTTTTTGTTCCCTAATCATTCTTTTCAATTCAACATAAGCTCCAACCGGGTCGCTTTTTAACAAATTTCCAATCACATATTGTACATTGGCCAACTTCGACGGGTTTCTACTTAAGTAATCCATACTTATTCCTGGTAGAAAACTTAAGATCTTTTTTTGTCTAGTAAAAAATACATAGAGGTTAGCAACCGCCCTTAACATTTGAGTTTGTTCTTCATCATACATGTAATTTCTATCTGCAGAAAGAATAATTCTATTAGCAGAAGGAGCCTGAATCAATTTATCAATAATATCATTCATACATAATTTACTATGCTCAATAGAAGGGGGAAAACTAACCCCTAAATAATTTACTTTTAATATCTGTTGACCTCCCTCTTCCAAAATTTCATAAGCTCCAGGTTTCAGTCCTCTTTTCGAAAAAACCATATTACTACTCCCATTCAATAACATAACTTTTATTACTCAATATCCTTAGTTAATCTTGTAAATTAAAATACTTTCGTTTTTTATTCAAAAATGGACGGGAAAACACAGACATCGGAACAATATGCCTCAGCAAACGAGCTAAACACAAGAATAAGAATTCTTGAAGGCAAATACAATCTAACAAGAGAAAGAATGCTAGTAATAAACCAAAATATGTTAGATCATTATAAAAAAGTAAGTGGAGATACAAAAATTCTCAGAGAAGAAATAACAGAAATAAAAGATTCCATAAACTTATTAAAAGATACTATGAAAAGTATAGTTAAAGAATTACAACTTTTAGCAAGAAAAGAAGAACTAAAGGTTTTAGAAAAATATATTAATATGTGGAATCCATTAAACGTTGTAACAAAAGAAGAAGTTGAAGAATTAATTAAAAAGAGGTTAAAAAATGATGAATCAAAAAAATAGAGAAATACCAACCGAAAAAGTTCAACAAATGCAAAGCCAGGGTTTACAAAACCAAGAAATTATTTCGAATTTACAAAGAGAGGGATATAAACATGAACAAATATCTCAAGCTATGGATCATGCTACTGTAAAAGATGAATTGTCTGGTGTTGGGATGGAACCTATTAAGAGATCTCCTGCAGAGGAAATACCTGTAGGATTATTAAACGCTCCTTCTCCCTCTACTCCGCAAAAACAGCCAGAACAAATTCCTCAACAACAACCAGAAATGACTCCCCAAGAAGATTATAGTTCACCTTCTGGATTTTCCCAAGAACCATTAGAGAGAGCTAGTTATGATGCTATAGAGGAAATTGCAGAATCAATAATAAAAGAAAAGTGGGATGAATTAATAAAGGGCGTGGGGGACATAGCATTGTGGAAAGAAAGAATAGATATAGACCTAGAAGGAGTAAAACAAGAATTAATTCGTACTCAAGAAAAATTTGAAAATCTACAAAAATCTATAATGGGAAAAGTTTCAGAGTATTCAGAAGGAGTTATAAATGTAGGAACTGAGATGAAGGCGCTTGAAAAGGTATTAGAAAAGATAATTTCTCCATTAACAAGAAGTGTAAAAGATTTACAAGAAGTTTCGGAAAAATTAGCAAAAAGAAAAACTACAAGAAAACCGGCCACTAGAAAAAAGAAAAAATAATTTAAGATTTAAATTTTAATAATTTAGCCAAATTTCCAATTATAATTAACAGAAACAGTGCTCCAATTATTCTTGGGTGAAATATAGTTCTTAAAATAGTTCTACTAGGATCTGCACCTTCGGCATATGGAGTCAAAACTGGACCAAAAACCTGTGTCAATCCTATGGCCAAAATTATAATAAATATCCAAAAAACAATGCCTTTAACATCCATATCTTCTGGCAAACCCACATGCCCTTCTCCTGCCCAGAAAGACATTATAATAAACAAAAAAACTAAAATAACAATAACTACAACTCCCCATACACTCATAAATCTAGCAAGCTCAATTGCGGAACTTGATAAAACTACTAAAAGAGAAACAGTCAAAGATACAAGAAAATCAATAGCAGATTTTCCGCCCAATAATTTTAGTTTTTGTAATAGTGCATATATGATAAGAAAAACAAAAAGAAAACTAAACAAAGGTACAAAATGTTCCAATATCCCCAAGTCTAAAAACGTTGCCATTTTAATATCTCAAAGGTATTTTTATCTCCTTTTCTTTTTTGCCAGTGACCTTAATTATCATCACAAAAAAAGCTATAACTGCTACAATTATAATCAAATCCATAAATGGTTCCAAATTCCAAAAAAAGTGGTACATCGCACCAGTAAAGTCTCCATAAGGATTGAAGTACTTAGCTTCTACTAATGCCCAAATAGTTGCAAACACTGCAAGAACAAGAGCAAAGTATCTTAATGGTTTATTGTTATCTCCATCTCCAATCTTCATTATAAACATAAATAATAACATCACAACAGAGAACAAAATAATCATCAAAGATAGGTTAGATATTGAAGCATTCAAAAAATCCAAAAGCTCGGTATTTGTAAGAATTGTAAAAGATAGTAATAAGCTCAAACCTATATTCAAATTTTTCTTATTCTCTCCAAATACATGTGTTTTTTCAAGTAAAGCAAAAAGAATTGCAAAACAAATCAAAAAGGGAACCAAATATTGAAAAAAACCGTAATATTCTATATCTCTAACAAATCCATAAATATCGAGGGCCAACTTTCCTTACCCTCCTTAACCCTTACCACCTTTATCTCTAGTAATTAAGTAAATTGCACCAACTATAATAACTAAAAAAATAATTCCACCAACTGCCTCTCCTCCTGTTCCACCAGTTATCCCATCTATAATCTTATCTAACCAGGTTCCAGAATCTGAAGGCATAGCATTCAAAATAAATGCTAAAGTTAATATAAACATAACAAACATAAAAAACTTGAACCATCCTTTATGTGCTTTATAAAAATCCTCGCTGTCTTCTTTAAAGAAAACTCCAGTAATCATAACAAACATAACTATTAACACTAATATCAATATCATATTTGGTAAAATATCTGATACCAAACTCACAACTTTATTTGCAGCAACAGTTAACAAAGATACAGACAATGCAACAATTAAGTTAACATTTGATTTATCCTCTCCCAAAATTTTAGTCTTTTCTAAAAAAGCAAAAATTATTGCAAAGAATAGTAAAAAGGGAAGAACTACATCAAAAAAACCGAAATCCCTCAAAAACTGTATTGTATTTTGTAATGTTGACGCCATTTAAGATAAGAAATAAAGTTTATAGTATTTAAATCTTTTTATTCCCCATCCTCGTCCATCTTTGGAATAGCGGCCTTACTGATAATCATTACATCACCAATCGAATTAACTAGTTGATGAGGCACAATAACTCCTTTGGCTCCACCCAATACTTTAGATAGATACGATCTCTTTGTGGCCCTAACTCTCCATCCAAAAATCTTATTATTGGCTAAAATAGACTCCTCAACGTCACCAAAATAGTCTCCAGCATCAGTAAATACCTCTACACTAAAAACATCACTCAATTTTTTTGTCTTTAACATTTTAAACCTCCATTTCAAATAATAAAAAGAGAAGTCTTTTAAACTTTATAAATTTAACTTTCCCATGAATAGTGAAAAAAACATTCTTATTGTGGGTACCTCCCACATAGCCAAACAAAGTATTAAAGAAGTAAACCTTCGTTTTGAGGAATTTGATCCAGATATTATAGCAATAGAATTGGATATTCTAAGATTTCAATCATTAATATCAAAAAAACAAAAGAGAAATCTAATGAAAGAAATAAAACATTTTGGTTTAAAGGGAGTAATTCTAAACACGATAGGAGCATGGATAGAAAACAAACTAGGACAAAAAGTAAATATAAAACCAGGTGCAGATATGAAAACTGCAATAGAACTAGCTAGAAAACACAAAAAAGAGTTGGCTTTGATAGATCAAGATATTAGGATAACTCTAAAAAAATTAACTAAAGGTGTAAAAGCAAAAGAAAAACTAAGAATCTTTCTAGATTTACTTAGAATTCCATTTGCAAAAAAACAAATGAAAAAATTGGACTTGACAAAAGTACCAGAACAAGAATTTATAGATGAAGTACTAAAGAAAGTAGAACAAAGATATCCTGGAATTTACAATGTTTTGATTAAAGACCGTAATAATATAATTTCAAAAAATTTAAATAAACTAAAAAAAGAAAATAAAGATAAGAAAATACTTGTAGTATTAGGAGCAGGACATAAAAAAGAGGTAGAAAAGTTAATTTCAGATGGCAATTTTTAATTATTTCGACAAAAAAGAGGTTGGTTCTCTAGTAGGTGCCTCTCTAGTTTTAGGATTTATCTTCTCATTTAACAGTTTAACATCTGCAGAAGTTTCAATATCTTTACTAATAATAAACTGGTTAAGAGCCTTTATTTTATCATTTATTGTTTACCTTATCTATTTGATAGCAAACAAAAATGCTGCCAAGCTACATGGAGCAAGAATTAATTTCAAAATGTGGACTATGGAAAGGTATTGGTTCAATAAAGGAGCAAAGTTTTCAAAATTAAAATTTTTTGGGTTAAATCCAATAAAATCATTTAAGGCCGGAATTCTTGTTCCTTTGATAGTTGCTTTATTTTCAAATATCAACTTTGCAACCACTGCCTATACCGAAATAACAGAAGTTGTTGCACAAAGAGCAGGAAAAAAATTCAAACATCTAACAGATTTAGAAATCTCAAGAATTCATTTAGCAGGACCATTAGCATGCTTATTACTAGCAATAATCTTAACACCACTTGGATCATTTAATACACTTGCAGAAATTGCAAAAATGGTAGCACTTTTCTCATTCGTACCTTTTTCAAAATTAGATGGAGCAAAAATTTTATTTGGTTCATTGCCATTATATATATTTGGTTTGGGATTCACAATCACCAGCCTACTACTAATAAATATATTGCCTACTGCAGCATTAATATTTTGGGCATTCCTAACTGCACTTATTGTTTTCCTTCTATATTTATACAGAACTAACTAAACTCCATAATCCCTTAACAAATAGCCAACCCAAAACTAACCAAGTAAGATTAGTTACAAATCCAAAAAATACTAAAATAATAACAATAGAAGATACTAAATCAAAGATACTAAATAAATCTTTCCAAGTAGACAAAGATTTCAAAATTAATAATACTAAGAAAAAAACTAAAACCCATTTAAAGCTACCAAATTTCAAAAATAAGAATAAGAACACTCCGGTTAAAATATCAATTGCACCTAATAATTTTAACATATTAAATAGAAAAAAATAATGTTTAAAAACCTTTCTTGTCAGCTTGTCATGCACAGGAAAACAATTTATAAATAAACAACCTTTCTAAAAATAAATGAAAATAAACTTTCAACCAAGATTGTATCAAGAAACCATCCTAGATAGCTGCATAAAAGATAACACATTAGTCGTATTGCCCACTGGTATGGGAAAAACCAAAATAGGAATATTGGCCACAATTAATAGATTAAAGGGATACCCTAATTCAAAAATTCTTTTCCTAACACCAACAAAACCATTAGCCAACCAAATATACAATGAATTTAAGCAAGAAACAGATATCAAAGAAATAAATCTTTTCACTGGAACAGTTCAACCAAAAAAAAGAGCAGAACTCTGGAAACAATCTAAAATAATAATTTCAACACCACAAACCATAGAAAATGACATAATCAATAACTCAATAAATTATTCAGACGTTTCATTATTAATTTTTGACGAAGCACATAGAGCCCAAAAGGATTATTCATACACATGGATAGCTAAACAATATCATAAAAACTCAAAAGTAGAAAGAATAATTGGTTTAACTGCTTCTCCAGGATCAGATAACGAAACGATCTCGGAAATAATAAAAAATCTTTATATAAAAAATATAGAGGTAAGAACAGACCAAGACCCAGATGTTAAACAGTATATTCAAGATATAGATATAGACTGGGTAAAAGTTGATTTTCCAGATGATCTCGAAGAAATAAAGAAATTTTTGGACGATGCACTAAAATCTAAATTGACCTCTTTATCGGAACTTGGATATTTAAAAACTAAGAATATTTCAAAAAAAGAATTACTTAGAATACAGGCTTCAATACAAGGAAGGATAGCAACCGGAGAAAAAGATTTTCAGATGTTTAGAGCAATTTCGGTATGTGCTGAAGCAATAAAAGTTAATCATGCCATTGAAATGTTAGAAACTCAAGGGGTTTCTTCTTTGAATAAGTATTTAGAATCAATTTTCAAAGATACAAAGGTTCAAAGTAAGGCAGTAAAAAATCTTATAATTGACCTAAATGTAAAATCCGCATATATAAAAGCAAAAAATTCAAAAGCACAACATCCAAAATTAATCAAACTAAAAGAAATAATAACCAAAGAAATAGACAAAAATAAAAATTCTAAAATAATTATTTTTAATCAATATAGAGATTCTGCACAAGAATTAGAAAAAGAATTAAATAAAAATAAAGATATAAATGCAAAATTATTTGTTGGGCAAGCTAAAAAAAATGGAACAGGATTAACACAAAAAGAACAAATAAAAATAATAAGAGATTTTGAATCAAGTATTCATAATTGTATCATTTCAACTTCTATTGGTGAAGAGGGATTAGATATTCCAAAAGTAGATATGGTAATCTTTTACGAACCTATTCCTTCTGCAATAAGAACAATACAAAGAAGAGGGAGAACTGCGAGACATAAAGAAGGAAAAGTAATTGTATTAATGACAAAAAATACAAGAGACGAAGTATACCATTGGGTTTCAGTAAATAAAGAAAAAAGAATGCATAGATTGCTAAAGGGATTAAAACAAAACATAAAACCAATAAAAGAAAAAACTCTAAATGAGTATATTGAAGAAGAAAAATTAAAAGTGTTGGTAGATGTAAGAGAAAAAGGGTCAAATTTATCAAAAAAACTAGTAGAACTTGGTATGGATGTAAAAATAAAAACATTAACTAGCGCAGATATAATTGTTTCAGACAAAATAGGAATAGAGAGAAAAACAGTTCCAGACTTCGTAAACTCCATCATAGATAAAAGAATTTTCACACAATTAAAGGATTTAAAAAATAATTTTGAGAATCCATTAATTATTCTAGAAGGAGGAGAAGACATTTATTCAGTAAGAAACATTCATCCAAATGCAATAAGGGGAATGTTAGCTACAATTGTCTCCTCCTTTAAAATACCTATTTTGAGAACAAAAGATTCTCAAGATACTTCAGAACTAATAAAGGCAATAGCTAAAAGAGAGCAAATAAGAGGAGAAAAAGACATACAGATTAGAACAGATAAGGTACCAATGACTACAAAAGAACAGCAAGAATTTATAGTGGGCTCTTTTCCAAGTATAGGACCATCTCTAGCCAAATCTTTATTAAGAAAGTTTAAAACAGTAAAAAAAATAGTAAACTCTTCAACAAAAGAATTAGAAAAAATAGAAAAAATTGGTCCAAAAAAATCAAAAGACATTCAAAATATTCTAGATGAAATTTATCCAGAAGATTAACCTATCTCAACTACCTTTGAGTATCCGCTCCACCCAGAAAATTCTTCTTCCTGTAAAGAATAAAAATCTTTAATCACGTTATCCTCAACTAAAACAATTTTATCATCTTTCTCATCTACAGGAACTGCAACAATAAATTCGTATTCCTTGAATTCCATTGATCCAGAATCCACATAGTCTTTAAACAAAATAGGCTGCTTTGAAATACTAACACTATACTTTCCATGATTTATTTTTAAAGTAGAATCGATTAATTTAGAGTTAGTTGAATAACCAAAGGTTGGACTCATTTGAACATCTTCTATTTCACAATTTCCATCTACATCACAATTTCCAGAAACAACATAAATCTCTTCAGGAGGCTCTTTAGGAGTTCCATCTTCTTCAATATTACCAAAAGTAGCTTTAGTTTTTTCTAAAATAAATTTTTCAATGTACCATTCATTGTAAGGTCCAAATCTATCACTTTTCCAATAATTACTCATAATACCATAAAATACGGATCTTGAATTTTTCTCATTTACACAACCAACATGGCATTCAGATTCATCTACGCTTGAAAATTTAGGGCAGGTAGAATATTCAGAATCACAATTAGGAGCGTCCCAATTTATTCTGCCACCATAAACATATTCATCTGCAAAGTCTGGACCTATATGCCCCCATTCATGTGTTAAAACTAATGGATCATCTACAGAATTAAGTGAAACGAGATTATGCCAAGCGGAAGATCTTAAATGCTTAAAAAAATTATTTACTTTGTCTCTGCTAACTAAAACAACATTCATATCTTGTCCTGGGCACATAATAGCACTTTTTTGGACTATCTTTGGATCACAAACAACCGCATCATCATATTTACATCCATAATCTTCAAAATCTTCAACTCTAAAAAAATTAAATCTATCTTTATATTTATTATGTGGTACCACGTTTAAAAAACTCAACATAAATTTTTCACTATCCATTCTAAACTGGTCAAGGTCTTTATATTCTGTACCTAAAAAAACAATATTTATACTATTATCATAATCTCCCCTATCTTGCATAACAACACACCCAGTAGTTGGTTCAGATGTAAATCTCACATTCTCATCAGGACCAAAGAATAAAAATCCCAGGCTAATGAAAACAATTACAATAAAAACAGCAAGTGGCCACCATCTAGAACCCTTGCTTCCCTCAATCTTTCTATCATCTGGCATATTTTAATAATAAATAACTTTATTAATAAAACTTATGTTTCAAATATTTTAATTGTCTTGTAAATGTGAGTTCCTTTTGTTGGTATACTCTCAATTAATTTAAAATTCTCAACAATAAATTCTCTATCAAAAAATTTGAATGATTTTATCTTTTCAACAAATTCTTTTCTTTTCTTAATATTTTTTACTCTTCCTAAAGTAAGATGCAATACAAATCTCTGACTTGTAGGAAAAATATCTAAAAGTTCTTCATCTATTTTTCTATGTAATTCTAAAATTTTATCAGAATCAAAAAAAGTCAATCTTATTACACCAGGAATTTCTTTGTAAGAGAAAAAACCTATTTCTTTAAACTTTAATTTGTCAGGTTTAAATTTTATATTAGATAATCTTTTTTTTATCTCATTTGCTTTGGATTTATCCACAGCTCCAAGAAATTTCAAAGTTATATGTAGATTTTTCTTAGAAACCCATTTAATTTTAGCTAAATTTGAAGGAATATATTTTTGAATATTATATAAATTATCTTTGACCTCTCCAGGAAGATCTAAAGATATAAACAACCTCATTTTTTCATTTTTTCTTTTAATTTTCTCTCTCCAAAAAAAATCCAATATAATACAAATAAACTAATTAAAGATAAGATGAATACTAACATATCGCCCATTTTAACCAAACATATTTTTATACCTGCCATCCTCCTCTTGGCTTTTTATCTTTTTGATTGCTTTAAGAAAATCTGGTTGACTCACTTTCAATCTTTTATTCCTTATAGCAAAATATCCTGCTTCTGTACAAACCGATCTTATTTCAGCTCCAGAAAGATTATCCGTTATAGAGGACAAATGTTCTAAGTCTACATTATCCAGCCCCATCTCACCAGTATGAATTCTAAAAATTTCCTTTCTTTCTTCTAATTGAGGATAAGGAATTTCAATCAACCTGTCTAATCTTCCTGGGCGAACTATAGCTTGGTCTAAAATATCTACCCTATTTGTAGCTCCTATAATTTTGACGTCATCCAAATGATTAAATCCATCTATTTCACTTAATAATTGCATAAATGTTCTTTGAACTTCTCTCTCTCCAGATGTTCCAACATCAACTCTTTCTGAAGCAATTGAGTCTAATTCATCTATAAATATAATTGAAGGTGCCTTCTCTCTAGCAAGCTTAAATATTTCTTTAACTAATTTTGCTCCCTCTCCAATAAATTTTTGAACAAGTTCAGACCCAACAATTTCAATAAAAGTAGAGTTAGTACTCGCAGCAACTGCTCTTGCCAAAAGTGTTTTTCCAGTTCCACTTGGTCCATAAAGCAAAATGCCTTTTGGAGGTAAAATTCCTACTCTCTTAAATAATTCGGGCTTTTTTAAAGGTAATTCAATAACTTCTTTTATTTCTCTAACTTGATTTTTCAATCCACCAATTTTTTCCCAACCAACATCTGGTCTATCGACAATTAAAAAATCCTCAACTTCATGAGTTTTAGATTTTCCCATTTTATCCACCAAAACTAACGATTTCTGTTCAGCAAGAACTCTGTCTCCCTGAGTTACTTTTCCAATAAGCAAAGGAGAGACATTTACAAAAAAATGGCTTCCATTTGGCAATCTAACTATGGCTTTTTTGTCAACAACTTTCAAAACATCACAAACTAATAAAGGGGGTTCTTTCATCATGTCTAGTTCTCTCTTTAACTGAGAGACCATATCTCTTAATTTCTTATTATCCTCAGAAAGATAACTAGTCACATCACCCTCTTTTTTCCTGATTGATATCATAAGTTAAAATGGAAAATTGTATTTAATATATAAACATTCCTCTTTTAGAAAGGAAAATTTATTAAATAAAAAATAAAAATCTAAATTCATGGAAAATATGTTAGAAAATTACTTTTTAACAGGCGTAGGATACATGCTTGCAATTATATTGCTAATATTATTATCTCCAATTATTCTTTACAAATTCATAAAAACAAAAATAGAAGATAAAAATTACAAAAAGACAAAAAAAATAATAAAAGGAGCAGAACCCTTTTTTCATAAAAGGGGAAAGATCGGAGCATTGTTGGTTCATGGATTTACCAGTACTCCTAATGAAGTGGGGTTCCTAGGAGATTTTTTAGAAAAAAAAAATATAACTGTATATGCCCCATTACTACCTGGACACGGAACTTCCCCAGATGATTTGATAAGAACCTCTCCATCAGATTGGATAGAGAGCGCAGAAAATGCATATAAAGAACTTAAAAAGTATTGTGATGAAATTTTCATTATGGGAAATTCTGTTGGGGGGAATATTGCCATAATTCTGGAGCAGAAATATAACCCAACTGGTCTTGTTTTATTAGGAACTCCGATTTCCTTCAGAAATGAAAGAATAGTCAAAATACTTATGCCATCAATACCAATAATAAAATACATAAAAAAATATTATACAAAAAGATATTTAGATGATTATCCCTTAATCAAAAAAATAAAAATTCATTATTCTAGTGGACCTATAGGAAAAATAAGAGATGCATATAAACTAACTAAAAAAACATACAAACTACTAAACAAAGTAAAAACTCCTACTCTTGTAATGCAATCCGAAACAGATTATCAATTTGAAAAGAAAAACTCAAAAAAAATATATAAGAGACTTGGTTCTGAATTAAAAGAATTACATTTCATAAAAGATTCTTATCATGTATTTATAATGGATAAAAACAAAGAAGAGGCTTTTAAACATATTTACAAATTTATCCAAGACGTTCTAAAAAAGAAAAGTATATAACACACACTTATTTCCCTCTTCTCCAATGGATGAGAATACATTATTGAAATGTTCACTGCTATTTTGTATTCTAGGGATTCTAGCAATATTATTTATTTCAGAAACTAGCTCAATAAGTTTGTCAAAGGTTTCAGACATTACAAAAGAAAATCTAGAAGAAAAAGTAAGGGTAGAAGGCTATATAAAAACAATTGGGGATTCTCCAGGATTAATAATTCTAAATTTAGAAGATGATAATGGAACAATTACGGTAATGTTATTCAAAAATGAAGAAGAGATTGCCCTAGAAAAAAACCAAAAGGTAGAGATAATTGGAGTACTAACAGAATACAAAGGCCAGCTAGAAATAATAGCTGATCAAATAAAAGTGATTTAATATGTTTATAGAAATAATTATAGCAATTCTTTTTGGGTGCCTTTTTGGAATTTTCACAGGACTGATTCCGGGAGTTCACATAAATCTTATCTCTCTAATAGTTTTAAGTTTGGCTGGTTATTTACTTAACATTACAACCCCAATTATAATTGCTGTATTTATTATATCCATGTCTATAACTCATAGTTTCCTAGACACAATCCCTTCAATCTTTTTAGGAGCTCCAGAAGCAGACACTGCTCTCTCAGTTTTGCCAGGTCATAAAATGCTTTTAGAGGGGCGAGGATATGAGGCAGTAATGTTAACTTTAATTGGTAGCTTTTTTGCATTAATTTTAACAATAATTTTGGCATTTCCAATTGGAAAGATTATAGAATTTATTTATCCATTTTTACAGCAAATAATGTCATTTATATTAATCTTTGCTTCTTCTTTTTTAATATTTAGAGAGAAAAAATCTAGACTTTGGGCACTTACTCTCTTTTTCCTATCAGGAGTTCTTGGCATAGCAACATTAAATCTTCCAAACTTAAAAAATCCACTATTTCCTTTATTATCTGGATTGTTTGGAACAAGCACTTTAATAATTAGTCTTTCAGATAAAACTAAAATTCCTCTACAAAAAATTACTTTTCCAAAAATAAAAAAATCGGAGTTAACAAAAACAATGGGCTCTTCATTAGTTGCAGGAAGCCTTTGTTCTTTTCTCCCAGGGTTGGGTCCCGCACAAGCAGCAATAATCGGTTCTGAATTTTACAAAAAAATAACAAATGAGGGTTTCTTAGTATTGATAGGAGGATTAAACACAATAAATATGGTTTTAAGTTTAATCGCATTATTTCTATTAGACAAAGCAAGAAATGGAGCAATAGTGACTATATCAAAAATAGTTGAATCAGTAACCTTACAAGATTTGTTATTATTTTTTGCAGTCTCACTAGTTGCAGGGAGCATAGCAGTTTTTCTAACAATAAAAATAACTAAAATATTTTCAAAAATATTATCAAAAGTGAATTACAAGAAGCTAATTATTTCTATAATATTATTAATAGGGATAATGGTATTCTTTTTATCCAGTAATTTTATGGGTTTGTTGATTTTAATAGTTTCAACATCATTAGGAATTTTACCTGCCAAATTAGGAATAGGAAGAAATCATTTAATGGGGTGTTTACTTCTTCCTGTCATTTTATACTTTTTATTATAAATACAAAAAACTTAAAAAAAGAAAGATACGTAAATAACTATGAAAAAAATATTGATTCTCCTAATATTAACAACAATCTTACTTAGTGGGTGCGGTAACGATGATTCCGATATAGAAATACAAGATTTAGGAAATGAAAATGATACAATAAATTTAAACAATACTGAAGGAACAAATCAAACAAACAGCACTACAACAGAAACAAATCAAACAGGTGTAAATGAAACTAATACAA
>CAYYFK010000002.1:0-66045 GCA_964471565.1 Candidatus Woesearchaeota archaeon
GCAAAAATACTAACTCTTCCAAGAAATCAAACAACAGTCTTTCATAATTTCTTGCTTTTAATTTTATTTTATGTGTTTTTTCAGTTTTAACTTTAGTTGTTTTACCCAAAATATTAAACATGGCAAGTGCAGAATTAGCAAAAACCTCGTCGATATCCCTACCAAAAGCTTGAAACTTTGCATCGGCTGTGTGTTCAAGATATTTATACTTCATATCTCTTTTATTTTTTAATTCATTTAAAAGTTTTTTCAAAAAAGAAAAAGCTTATAAATCAGTTTTGTTAAAATTAACACAAATCAGAATAATCTACTTAAAAAAAAGGAGGTGCTTATTCATGGTTAAAAGAAAAAAAGCTGTCAAGAAAAAAGTAACAAAGAAAAAACCAGCAAAAAAGAAAGCTGTCAAGAAAAAAGTAACAAAGAAAAAACCGGTAAAGAAAAAAGCTGTCAAGAAAAAGGTAACTAAAAAGAAACCTGTTAAGAAAAAAGCAGTTAAAAAGAAAAAACCGGTAAAGAAAAAAAAGGCGGTTAAGAAAAAAGTAACAAAGAAAAAACCGGCTAAGAAAAAAGCAACCAAAAAGAGGAAAAGATAAACCCTCTATTTTTTTATTTAATTAATTTCTATTTTTTTATTATAAAAGAAGTCATTTAACTTTTTCATTAGCTCTATCCTTGCCACCCTTCTTGTAAATTCTTTGTCGTCTTTTCATTTTTTTGTCTTTTTTGGATTTTCTTCCAGAATCAACATTTGCCATTTTATTTGTCTCCAAACAAAAGCTCTTTAATCAGCTTTTCCATTTCATCTTTAGATCTTCCACCTGTAATCATTGTTGGTTTTCCTTTTGAAGGAATAAATAGTAGAGAAGGAATGCTCATCACACCAAAAGATCCGCTCAACTCGGGCTCATCTTGGGTATCAATCTTATAAATATCTATTTTCCCAGAATAATCCTTGGCCAATTCATCAATTATTGGGGAAAGCATTTTACAAGGCCCACACCAATCTGCATAAAAATCAATTATGGATGGTTTGTCTCCATTATATTTCCATTCTTTATTCACAGAATAGTCAAAAATCTTTTCTCTAAATGATTCCTTTGTTAATTTTTTTACCATTTTATTATTTCCAATCTGTTGCGATTTCCTCCCCTTTAATATATTTATATGATTCCAATCCGGCCTTTGCTCCTTCTCCAGCAGAAATAACCGTTTGCTTGTAGGGAACGGTTGAAACATCTCCTGCTGCAAAAAAGCCAGGTTGAGATGTTCTACATCTATCATCAATTATTATTTCGTTCAATTTATTTCTTTTAACAAGATGTTTAATCCAATCTGTATCCAACTCATAGCCAATTTCTACGAAAACACCATCAACTGCGAGTTCTTTTTTTTCTTTTGTTTTATTCTCTTCAATAGTAAGAGATTTAACAAATTTGTCTCCTTTAATCTCTAGAGGGATATTGTTAGTTAGGATTTCAACATTTTTTAATTTTTTAACTTTTTCAACTGTGATTTCATCGGCCCTAAAATCTTCTCTCCGGTGAGTTAAGTAAACCTTTTTGGCTATTTTACCCAATAATTCGGCGGCCTCAAGAGCAGAATTTCCTCCTCCAACAACAGAAACATTCTTATCGTGAAAAAATGGAGCATCACATGTAGCACAAGTACTAACTCCCTTGCCAAAAAATTTATCTTCTCCTGGGATGTCAAGTCTTCTGGCTGTTTTTCCAGAACCAAGTATAACCGCCTTACTAGAATATATTTCTTTATCACTGGTTTCAATTTGGAATAAGTCTTTCTTTTTTTCTATCTTAGTAACTTTTTTTGTTATTAACTCTGCTCCAAATTTCTCTGCTTGAGATCTAAATTTGCTCATTAATTCTGGTCCAGGAATAAGTTCAAAACCAGGATAATTCTCAATATGGTCAGTCAATAAAGTTTGGCCTCCCCAATCTGGAGATAATATGGCTGTCTTTAATTTTTTTCTGCAAGTATATATCGCTGCCGTTAAACCAGCTGCTCCGCCACCAACTATTAAAACATCATATGATTTCATTTTTTTCTTTCCTCCACTCTTTTTACAGCAATTTCCATCGCTGCCTTTCTTGGTGAAATATTTTTTTTCTTTGATTTATCTAACATCTCTTTTGTATTTTCAGTTATATTCTTTTCCACTAACTTGAACATTTCTTCAGCAGTTCCATTTATAGTTTCAACATAAGAACTGATTACTCCTCCAGCATTAGCTACAAAGTCTGGAATAACTAAAATTCCTTTTCCATGGAACCCCTCTTCAATCTCTTCAGACATTGCTATATTGCTCCCACAAACAACTAATTTAGCTTTTACAGAATCTTTGTTATTTTCATTAATTAAATCTGGGATTGCTGCAGGAACTAAGATATCTACATCTAATGAAACAATCTCTTCAGATTTCAATTTTTTTCCACCAGTGTAGTTTACTACGGAACCAGTTTCTCCCTTAATTCGCATTAATTCTTTATAATTTAATCCTTCTTCACTAAAGATGGTTCCTTTTGAATCTGAAACAGCAACAACGCTTATTCCTTTTTCTTCCAAAAATTTCATAACAAAAGTTCCAACATTTCCAAAACCCTCTATTGCAACTTTAGGATTTTTTAGATCAATATAATTAAAAGCAGTCAATAGGGCCTGATAGGTTCCAAAACCAGTACTTCCTAATTCATGAGGCAATCCTCCAAGCTCCTTAGGTTTTCCAGTAGCCGAATTTTTATTACCATTTGCCTCAACTAAAACTTGCATTTCATGTTCTGCCATATTCATATCTGGTCCAGCGATATATTCAGAAGGTGCTAAATTTTTTAGAGATTTTCCAAATGAAGCAACAATACTATCTTTTTGTTCTTGAGTTAATTCCTTATCATTTGCAATTATGCCAGACTTTGCACCACCAAATGGAATTCCAGCCAGAGCATTTTTCCAAGTCATGGTCTCTGCCAATTTATAAACTTCTTCAACATCTACAGAGGAAGTCATTCTTATTCCTCCTTTACCAGGGCCCAAATTAGTATTATGGATTACAGTAATCCCTTTCATTCCAGTCTCAGGATCATAAACCTGAATAATTTTCTCAGGCCCAAATTTATCATATTTCATTTTTACTCCTTTACAATTTCCTTTTCTTTTAAAAGGGCATCAATTTTCTCCTTGTTGAAACCAATTACAATTTTTTCACCTATTTCTAAAACAGGTACTCCCATTTGTCCAGATTTTTCAACCATCTCTTGAGCCTTCTCCTTATTGCTTCCAACATCTATCTCTTCAAATTCTATTCCTTTCTCTTTCAAGTATTCTTTGACCATAACACAATATGGGCATGTTTCTGTTGAATATACTATTACTTTTTCCATTTTTCCCTCCTAGCAAGTACATGTTTTATACTTTCTTAAATGTTTTTTCACATCATTAAGAATGGGATCAATTGTATCTTTGTTTAATGAATATATCCTCTGTTTTCCTTCTTTTTCCATTGTAACAAAACCATTTCTCTCTAAACATTGAAGATTATGACTAACCCTGCTTTGTTCCATTCTTAATTCTTTTGTGATTTGACTAACATTTTTAGAGTTTTCCTTTAAACATAATACAATACTCATTCTTGTTTCATTGCATAATGTTTTAAAAAAACCAATATATGTTAAATCAATCATATGATAAGAACATCATATGTTATATATAAAGCTTTCTAAAATTATTTAATTTTTCCAAAAGCCAAATCCCCAGACAGTAAGTCTCTCATGATATTTTTTAACTCAGAAATTTTAACTCTGACTTGGCTCATTGTAGAAATTTCTCTTATTGTAACATCTTTATTTTTCAGAGAATCATGATCAACAGTAATACAAAAACTAGTTCCAACCTCATCCATTCGCCTATATCTCCTACCAATGCTACCAGAACTATCATAAACACAAACAAATTCTTTATCTAACTCATCAAAAACATCCTTTGCTAAACCATCTATATTATCTTTTTTCATTAAAGGAAATACTGCCACATCAATTGGGGCCATTCCCTTTTCAAAACCCAGCCAATCTCTTTTTTTATCATCAATCAGGGAATTTTCTAATAAAGCATATGTGGTTCTTTCTAAACCAAATGCAATTTCTAAAATTGTAGGATATTCTCCAGATACATTCATCTTTGTTTTAGAAAATTCAGAATGTCTTTTTAAATCATAATCGGTTCTATCATGAACTCCACACAATTCAAACCAACCATATCTATCAGTATTAACCTCAATATCCCATGCATCATTTGCATAATGTACTAATTCGTGGGGATTGTGCTGTCTTATTCTAATTTTTTTCTCATCAAAGCCCATCCCCCTTACTAAATCATAAGCAACGTGAATCATAAATGCATAAGCTTCCTTCTTTAGATATTTTTTCTTTACAGTATCCCCAAGTTTAACTTTTTGTATCCTTTTAGAACCATATTTCATCAAAGGAAGACTATTTTTTCCAAACTCTTTAAATTTTTCATAATTTTTTATTTGTTCCTTTAGAATAAATAATTGAGATTCCGCTTGAGTAAATTCTCTAGTTCTAAAAACTCCCTGTCTGGGACTAATTTCATTTCTATACGCCTTTCCAATTTGAAAAACTCCAAAGGGCAATTTCGTTCTAAAGAACCGATAGAATTCTGGAAAAAGTAGGTATGTTGTTGTAGCAGTTTCTGGTCTTAAAAATACCTCTTGATTTAAACCAACATTAGTTTTCATCATTAAATTACGTTTTTCAACATTATCAAAACTTCCCTTGCCACAAGCTGGACATTTTATTTTTCTCTTTTTTAGAAGTGCTTTTAATTTTTTAGGATCAAGATCTTCAACATCTTCCATTAAGTGATCTACTCTATAAGCCGCTTCACATTTAGTGCAATAAGTAACATAATCAACTAACCCATCCATATGCCCAGAAGCTTCCCAGACTGCTCTTGGCATTACGCTAGGACATTCAACTTCCCAGAAGCCAAAGCCCATAAATCCTTTCCTTAAAACATTCTCAACTTTATTTTTTAATAATTTTCCAAGAGGTCCCCAATCATAAAAACCAGCTAAGCCTCCGTTATATATATTTGGACTAGGTCCCCAAACGAAACCCCTTCTTTTTGCCAAATCTAAAACTTTATCATCAACTTTCATATTTCTTTAGAATTAGTATCATTTTTATAACTTTTGCTTAGAGTTCACTATCAATAATATTAGAAAGAGAAGATATTACTTTTTTTAGCAATAATTTGTTTTCAATAGAATCTCTTAAGATTTTTAAATTCTCTATAGATTCATCCAAACTTTTCCAAATTCTCTCTTGCCTTAAATCTCTTTTTTCAGCCCATTCTACATAGTCTCCATCAGCTTTAAAATCAAGGCAGGCCTTATCTTCAAATCCCTCTGGAACAGAGAAAACATAGACAGATTCATCAAATTCCCACCTTTCCTTTAATTTATAGCCAGTACGTATGCTTAGTAATTCAGAGATACCAGCCACACTAGAATATTTATCACTCGGACTAACTATAATCTCTCCAGCAGAGTATTCTGGAATATGGGCCATAAAAAAGAGAGTGCAAAATTTCTTTTAAATCTTACTAATATCTCTTAAAGAAACAATACCTTTTCCTTCCAGTCTTGGGCAACAAGTATTAACCCATACTTCAATATCATTAAAATCTTCCAATCTATTTACATCTATTTCATTTGCAATAAAAACATAAGATTCTTTTCCACAAGTTTCTTTGAATTTTAGGGCAGCCTTTAATGAATTTTGTCCAGGCTTTGTAGAAACAATTATCCCAATCTTATCTGCCATTAAATATTTGGAAATTTTAGCTTTACGTCTTTTTTCCAATAATTCTAATTCTGATTCAGCAAATTTTGAAAATTTTTCAGTCACAGGATTCAAAAAATATAATTTCTTAATTTTAGTTGAATCTATTAATTCTAATGGATGAAACTCTCCACTCCCGATAAATAAAAAAGCACCTACTTTGTCCTTTAATTGAATTGCTTTCCCAGCATTGCAACCAACCATTTGTCCAGCAATAAAAACCTTCTTTCCTTCCTTTTCTAAATATTTTTTAACATCATCTAAATATTTCACAAACTGAATAGAGGAAACCAGGCCAATACTTTTTTCTTTAATTTTTATTTTTTTTAAGGATTTATCTATATTAATCTCATCAACTTCGGCTGGTACAAAAACAGTCTTAATTCCTTGAATATTTCTTTCTTCCATTATTTTTTCTTAATCTTACTAACTTCAGCTTTATCCGAAATTATAGCAGAGTTTCCAGAGGGATCCTCTATAACTATTTTCATAGGAAGATCCCCAAACTTTATTTTTCTTATTTTCTTCAATAAATTCTTAGCAGATTTCTTAACAGAGGGATCATCAGTATTATCTCTTTGTTCCTCAATCACTTTTTCAAATTTTTCAATAACTCCTTCAACATTAGAAATAAAACCGTCTGAACCTTCACCTGGCTCCATACTCATCCTCAAGGTAGGAACCTTAACCAAAGCATTGGATGATTTCACAACTCTAACTTTCATATCTTCTTCAGAAGTTGTTTCAAATGTGACCTTTACAGGATCTTTCTCCTCAACAGCTTCAATATCTGCCTTAGAAAATCCACAATCTTCACAACAGATACTAAAAACAAAAGTTTTCCCAAAATAAGGAACATCTATTTCTTTTTCCATTAATGTTGCCTTTTTCTTCCCACAAACTGGGCAAGGCTGATTTTTTAATTCATCCATAAAAAGAAAGAATAGAAAATGTTTATAAAATTATTTATTCTTCACTTATCATATCTTCAGGAGTACTTTCTACATGGCTACCTGTTCTGTAAACTCCTGCGAAACCAGGTGTAACAACAATCCAGTCTTCTCCGAAGCCAGCAATATCTCCTTCAATTGCATCACAAGTCTTTTTTAGCTTGTTTATAGCTCTTTTTAGTTCTACAGGGTCTCTTTCACGCAAAGGTTTTATATTAACTAAACTGATAGTATACCCCTCTCTCAAAGAATCTAAAACTGGTTTTATATCAGTAAAATCATCAAGCGTAAAAGGCCTAACAACAATCTTTGCCTTAGGATCTTTTGAAGCGGCAGTCTCTAACTGAACATAATCCTCATTGAATTCATCAGGAAACTCCTCCTCATATCCTCCTCCCGTTGTCTTAAATTTTGAAAAAAATTCCTTCATTTTTACCTCTTTTGATGGGTAGCTAATTAAAATTTATAAAGATTTCTATTGTGGAATGCTCTCTAATTTACTCACTATATCCCAAATCTGTGTTTTTATATGGATTGGGATATTGGCATCCTCACTTAACTCATCAAGATCCTGCAATGATCTATCAACCCTTAGAGAGACAGCACCCTCATTATTAACTAAATTATCATAAACTTCTCTTAATTTACACTTAACAACCTTTGGAGAATTCTCATCACTATTCAACTCATCTAACAATTCAATAATCTCACTAAATAATTCATTTGTCATTTTTTAAGGATTTCATAACCTCTTCTTGCAATGGCATAATCTCCTCCCTAAGTTTTTCCTCTTGCTTTTCAATTTCTTTCATTTTTTTATCAATAAGTTCTTTCTTATCTTCAAGTTCTTTAACCAACTTATCCTTTTCAGATTTAACAACAATCTGTCCAACGATTTTATAAACTTCTTCAGAACTCTTAGACTCATGTAGGGCATTATCTAATTCTAAAACTTGCCCCTGAAAGCTTTGTTTTTGCATAAGAAAATTTTGTAACTTTTGCTCCATCATTTGCAAATTAGCCACTTTTTGTTGAGCATCATTTCCTTCCATTTTTATTCCGCCTTAACCTTGACACTAAATGTTCGAGGTTTAAATAATATTTTTGAACCACAATATAGGCATCTAACCCGCTTTTTAACTATATCGCTTTTAACAATTTTTCCACAATTAAAACATTTATATTCTGCCATTTTATTCATCAAACGCGTAGGCCTTTCCAGCAAATTTTACATTACAACTTTTACATTGCCAGATTCCAGCACTAACTCTCCTAACCTTATCTTTTAAACATTTTGGACAAGTATACTTCTTCTTTTGTTTAGCTTCTATCTTAGATAACTTCTGCTTAATTGGGCCACCATATCTGGCACCAAATCTTCCCGCACTTCCAACTTTTTTCTTTGCCATCGTTCTATTTAACTAGTAATTCTGTGTTAAATTTCCTTTTTTAAATGTTTCTATTAAAAAAATGGGACTGCGAGGATTTGAACCCCGGTCTAGTGGCCCCAAACCACCAATGCTACCAAACTACACCACAATCCCAATTATAAATTTAGTGGAAATGTAACATTAATAAAGTTTACTAAAATTTTATAAGCTAAGATATAATGATAAAATTATGGATGAGAATACAACTCTTACAATAAAAGCTTACAATCAAACAGTTCCGGAGTATCATGAAAAAACAATTAGCTTATTGTCCAAAGAAGAAGCAAAAATTTTTAGAGAATATTTAGGAGACAATGCCTTAATTTTAGATCATGGTTCAGGTACGGGAAGAGATGCCAGGTTTTTTTCGGAAGCAGGATATAAAGTAACTGGTATTGATTTATCACAAAAGATGGTTGATTTTGCTTCTACATTTGCACCAATGGTAGAGTTTAGAGTAATGGACATTAGAGATTTGGATTTTCCTGACGAAAGTTTTGATGGGGTATGGTCTGTTGCTTCATTATTACACCTGCCCAAATCAAATATACAAAAAGCATTAAAAGAAGCGTATAGAGTTTTGAAAAAAGGAGGAATATTCTATTGTTCAGTTAAACAGGGAGAGGGAGAAGAGCTTATATCGGATAAAAGATATGGGGGAGAGATAAGAAAGTTTTATTCATACTTCCAACCAAATGAACTAGAAAAACAGTTGCGTAAGGAAAATTTTGAAGTAATAAATATAGATATAGATGACTCCACCGGAGAGTATGCACAACATCCCTGGATTAATATATTCTCAAGAAAAAATTAAAAAAGAATTATTTCTTTTCTTCCTCTTTAGGTTCTTCAGGCTTAACTTCTTCAGTTCCTTCAGCAGCAGGTTCTGTCCCTTCAGCAGGCTCTTCAGCCTTAGCTTCTTCCTCTTCTTTAGCTTTAGCTTCTTCCTCTTCCTTAGCCTTAGCTACCTCTGCCTGTTTCTTCTCCAAATCCCTAAACTCAGAATTTAATCTTTCTAATTTCTCAGAAGAAACCTCTGTAATCTCTTCGTTAATCTCTTTATCATATTTGCCTTCAGAAACTTCTTGAGAGGTTAATTTAGCTTCATTGCTTTCAACTAATAACCCCAAGCTTTGGCAACTACCTATAACCATTTTAACTGCAGATTTTAAATCATTAGCCAACATAGAATCTTTTTTCATTCTAGCAATTTTAACAATTTGTTCAATGGCTAGATTGCCAACTTTAGCATTGGCTTGATCTCCAGATCCTTTTTTAAGATTGATTTCAGTTTTAATTAACTCAGAAACAGAAGGACTTCCGACTTCAATTTCAAAACTTTTATCATCAGTTTCAACAATAACTTTAACTGGGACTT
The DNA here is from genome assembly GCA_964471565.1 of Candidatus Woesearchaeota archaeon. Taxonomy (GTDB): domain Archaea; phylum Nanobdellota; class Nanobdellia; order SCGC-AAA011-G17; family PNOQ01; genus JABIBT01. The sequence goes on from CAYYFK010000002.1 coordinate 9,632, forward strand.
TCATTCCCTTGAAATCTTTAGTTTTTTCATTAATCTCTTCCAGAATAGCTTGAAGATTTACTCCAAGTGGTCCGAATGCCTTTCCCATTGCGGCACCAGCCGAAGCTTTTCCACCTTCAACAATAACATCAACAGTTTCTTTACTCATTTTCTCCTTCTCCTTCCTCTCTCCTTATAACTTTAACGGAATCTAACTTAACAGTTATTGGAATGGGAACTGCGGCCTCTAATAATTCAACAATAACATCTTCTTTTATCGAATCAATTCTAACTACTTTGGCTTGCTCTCTTTTGAAAGGGCCAGTGATAATTTCAACGATATCATTCTTCTTAATATTAACTTCTGTTTTAGACTGTTCTAACATAGATTCTACTTCTGAATATTCTAATGGTTTATCTAATAATCCTCTTGCATAAGGGACTCTAGCAATCCCTTCTTCTGCGTCTGTTCTTGAAGCGGCTTCAACAAAAATATAACCTCTTAAGCCATGTGGTCTAAAAGCACTATAAATTTTAATTCCCTTTCTTTCAGCATTTGCAGCTACAAAATCTAAAACCTGGTCCTCTCTATTTGCAGTAGTTCTTAAGGCAAATATATATGTTTTTTCTTCTTCGCTCATTTTGTCAATAATGCTCCTGCTAAATAAATTAAAAAGCCAACAAAACCAATCAATAAAGTACCTAAACCTGCCACTTTAAGAGTTATTTTATACTCTTCTTTATTTGGTTTTCTTGTAACCTTCAATACCCTTTTGTTTTGTAAAAGAAAGCTCTTAAGCTTCGATCCAAAACTTTGTTTCTCTTGCTCCATTCTCTAGTGCCTTTAACAATCAAGAATTTAAAAATGTTGCTTTTAATAGATTTATAAATGTTTCTACTCCCTATAAAAAGAACAATAAAAAAATAAAATTAATCTACGAACTCAATACCCAATTCCTGCTCAATATCTTTTCTTTTCTTATCTGCAGGAACATTCTTATGTCCGAATATTTGGGGGCTTTGAACTCCTGTAACGATTAACATAACCCTTAAAGTTTTGTCCATGTCCTCAGAAACTTGCGCTCCCCAGATGATTTTTGCATCTTCATCTAGTCTTTGAGAAACACTTTCAACAACACCCTTGGCTTCTGCTAATGACATATCGGATCCACCAACAATGTTAATCAGTGCGCCATCTGCTCCGGTTATATCAACATCAAGCAATGGATTGTTGATTGCGTGTTCAACAGCTTCCATTGCTCTATTTTCACTATCAGATTCGCCAACACCAATAGAAGCAGCACCTCCTTTTCCCATAACAGTCTTAATATCAGCAAAGTCTAGATTAACCAATCCTGCTTTTGTAACTAACTCTGCAATTCCTTTAACTGCATTAGTCAAGATTTCATCAGCTACCTTAAAAGAAGTGTGCAAAGGTAAGTCTGGAGCTAAATCTAGTAATTTATCATTCGGAATAACTATTAATGTATCTACAATATTCTCTAATTTTTCTAATCCAATAAGTGCATTCTCATATCTTCTTTGACCTTCCATTTCAAAAGGAATAGTAACTATGCCGACAGTGAGAATTCCCAATTTCTTAGCAATATCTGCAATAACAGGGCCACTTCCAGTTCCAGTTCCTCCACCAAGACCACAAGTAACAAAGACCATATCTGCACCTTTCAAAGAATCTCTTATCTCATGTTCGCTTTCTCTTGCAGCTTCCTCACCAACTTGAGGAACACTACCGGCTCCAAGTCCTTGAGTAAGTTCTCTTCCAATTAAAATTTTAGTATTAGCATTATTATATAATAAATCTTGAGCATCTGTATTAATAGCAATTGTTTGTGCACCCGCAATTCCAACTTCAGAAATTCTATTAATAGTATTGTTTCCAGCACCACCAGCACCGACAACTTTTATTTTTGCCTTCTGTGCAGAAATTAATGATTCTAATTCTTCATCAATATTACTCAATTTTTCGGGCAACGCCCTAGAAATCGAATCAACAGATTTTGCATCTTCAATAAAGCTTTCCATCTTTAACCCCTTTAATAGTGTTATTTGGGGGAAATAATCTCAATATATAAAGTTAATTATTCTTGAGTGGTTGCTTTGCTTTTTACCTCGGAAAACTCAATAGAATTGATTTCTGGAACTAATTTAGATATTTTTTCCTTAACAGCATTCAACATAACGTCAGGAAGTTTTAGTTCACTCTTTATTATCATTTTATCTGCGTTAACTTCAAGTTCATATTTGCTTGGATCCAATCTAAGGAACATTTTTAGCAAACTTTGAACCTTTTCTTTAGGATCATCCAAAATCTTTTTAATTTTTACATCAAAAATCAAATCTTTACCTGCAAAGGGGTGATTAAAATCAACAGAAACCCTTCCACCAGACACGCTTCTAACAATCCCCATCATATTTTCTGCATTTATCTGCATCCCGGGATAAGGATTCATTTTTTGTTTTGTAAATAATGATTTAGAAACAACTCTAACTAATTTAGGATCTTTTGTCCCATATGCCTCTTCAGTCTCAATTTCAAAAGTATAATTTTTTTCTGTTTCAGATCCTTCTAAATTTTTATCTAGACCCTTTATTACCTGTCCCTCACCAACACAAACAATTAAAGGTTCATAAGAGGGTTTTTGCAACTTATTTTGTTCTCCAATTTCTTTTACAGAAGTATCGAAAACTTGATCATTAGTGAACTTTCCAGTGTAGTCCAATTCAATAAAATCTCCTTTCTTAATCTTTGCCATAGGAAATTGAGAAAGACCACTCTATTTAAAGTTTACTCTCAATCAAAAACCTTATTAATCAAACTAAATATTCATAAATATGTTTTTTGGACTTAGTGGAGGATGGGACATAGCACTTATTATTCTTTTATATATTCTCTCTGGCCTAAAAGTAGTTACTGAATATCAAAGAGGAGTTAGATTTACTCTTGGAAAGTTTACTAGTGTAATGAAACCCGGATTGAGAATAGTTTTTCCAATAATTCAAAAATGGAAAAGAGTAGACATGAGAATCAAAGCAATAGATGTTCCCAATCAAGATTGTATGACAAAAGACAATGTTAGTTTAAATGTAAATGCAGTATTATATTACAAAGTAGATACTGCCCAAAGTGCAATATTAAAAGTTGAAAATTATAACTATGCAGTTTCACAATTAGCTCAAACAACAATGAGAGATGTTGTAGGGGAAGTTTCTTTGGACAAAGTACTTAGTGAAAGAGAGGCATTAAGTAAAAGAATACAACAAATTGTTGACAAAGCAACCGACCCATGGGGAATAAAAGTGGAATCTGTAGAACTAAAACACATAGAATTAGCAGAGAATCTAAAAAGAACCATGGCAAAAGAAGCCGAGGCAGAAAGAGAGAAAAGAGCAGTAATTATCAAAGCACAAGGAGAGGTTGTAGCTGCAAAAGATATGGCAAAAGCAGCCACAATATTATCTGGCTCATCGGGCGCATTACATCTAAGAACACTTCAAACTCTAAATGATCTTAGTTCTGACCAGAGCAATACAATAGTTTTTGCTACACCAATTGAAGTTCTTGAAGCATTTAAGGGATTAGCAAAGAAAAAATAATTAAAAACTATTATAAATTTCTTACAACTCCTTATTTTATGGTGAACTGGAGAGAAAATATAAAACAACCATTAAAATTATATCTAGACAAAGTAATAAAGAATTCTGCAGAACACAAAGACACAATTGCTCAAGCTGAAGACAAAAAAACGGCACAACTTTGGATATCTCTAGCACAACTCTCAAAGGAGTTAAGAGAGTCAAAAATAAGAGTAAAATATTTAGAAACAATAGTGACAGAGTTGTTAGAAGAGAAGAAAAAAGGACTAAGATCTAAAAAAAAGAAGGAAGAAGTGGACAAATTAATAAAAACACTAAAGAAGTTTTAAAACAATAATTTTATAAATATCTTTTTTTCTCAATTTAATGTATGGATAAAAAAGTAGTGCACGCTTCTAGCCTAAAAGTTGGGGGATATGTCATTTTTGATAACGTAGCCTGCAAGGTATCTTCAATAGATATCTCAAGAACAGGAAAGCATGGGCATGCAAAGGCAAGAATATCTGCAATCTCATTAACAGACGGCACAAAGAAAGTAAAGTTATACCCTGGGCATGATAAAGTCGAGGTCCCGATAATTGAGAAGGAGGCGGCTCAAGTTCTTTCGGTATCTGGCGAAAAAGCAAACGTGATGGATATGAAAACATATGAAACATTTGATTTAGATATTCCTAATGATTTACAAGGAAAAGTAAAAGAAGGAGACCAAGTAACATATTGGACAATATTGGGAGAAAAAGTATTAAAACAAAAATAAGATGGCAACTAAATTTCCAGAAGCACAAAGAAGACTTTTTATGAATGTTTTTGTGTGTAAAAAATGTAAGTCAAAGCGAAGATCAACAATGCAAAAGGTACTAGAAGGAAAAATAATTTGTAAGAAGTGTGGTTGCAAAGCATTTAGACCATTAAGAAAAGCAAAATAAAATGATAGATGTAGATATCTTATTATTTGGATTATTGGTTTTATTCTTAGCAATATTTATTTTTAGAACAAGAAAGAAAATAGAATTACAAAAGATAGCTTATCCTTTCCTATATATGATAATTTATCGGACAAAGTTAGGGTTAGGAAAAATGGATTCCCTAGCAAATAGATTTCCAAAAACACTAAAGGTTTTGAGTTACATTTCTATTACAATTGGATATCTGGGAATGTTAGCCATACTAGTTTTATTAGTTAAGGGAGCGTACGAGTTTCTCTTTCTAAATATGCCCTCTCCTGTAGGATTAGTTTTACCAAAAGTTAAAATTGCGGCAGGGCTTCCAACGTTATCTTTTATGCATTGGGTAATTGCAATAATAATTCTAGCATCAGTACACGAGTTTTCACACGGAGTATTTGCTAGATTAAACAAAATAAAAATTAAATCGTCTGGTTTTGCATTCTTGGGAATTTTACTTCCAATTTTGCCTGCAGCATTTGTAGAGCCAGATGAGAAACAAATGAAAAAAGCACCAAAGAAAGCACAAATCTCAGTTTTATCTGCAGGGTCATTTGCTAATTTTATTACTGCTTTTGTAGTTTTTCTAATTATGATATTGGTTGCTGTCCCAATAGACTCATATTTTGCTGACCAACCTTCTGAATTGGTAATTAAAGATTTGGATGAAGGTGGACCTCTAAAAATTGCAGGAATTGAAAATGGAGATAAATTAGTAATGATTAATAGCCATGAGATATCAAAGGCAGAAGACATTTTTTTGGCCTTAGATGGAACAATTCCTCACCAGACAATAGAGGTTGTAACAGATAAAGGAAGTTATCCAGTTACCCTTAAAGAGCATCCAGAAAACAATGCGATTGGATATATGGGCCTAAGAGAGATAGAGCTTTCTTGTAGTCCCCAAAGTTATGAAGGCTGTTCAAACATTAAATCAAAATCCCTTGGTTGGGTTTTTATGTTATTATATTGGTTATTTATAATTAATCTTGGAGTTGGTTTATTTAATCTTCTACCATTAGGAATACTTGATGGGGGAAAGATGTTTTATTTGGCAGCATTACATTTTACAAAGAGTGAAACAATTTCAAAAAGAATTTACAAGTACATGAACATATTTTTAATAATGCTTCTGTTAACTTTGATATTACCTCAATTGTATGATGCTTTAATTGCTCCGTTAATTTCTCTTATAATTTAAAGAAAGATAGGATCATTGGTACATCCATTTCCTTGATCCCAATCAACTACACACTCCCAATTGACACAATTACAATGACTGCCTGAGTCACAATATGCCCCTCCAGAATATGTAATATCTGGATAAATCCCTTCAGCAAGTGGGTATTGTAGATAGGATCCGCATATTTCCCAGCACTCTATTTGACCAGTAGATAAATTTGCGAGATTGGGGTTAAGATAAGTATTTTCACAACAAGCGTCGCTTGGATCGGAAGGATCTCCTCCAGTATCACAACATATTGTATCTTGGAAAGTTTGACTCAACGGATTGCTCTGATAATCTAGGAATTCAGAGTAATCATTACAACCCAAAGGTATTTGGCAATCTTGATTATACTCACATATTTCCTTCCAACCCCCTAGATTTGGTTGCGGATCACATGAAGCGCAACAACCAGGTCCAGATTCTTCTAAGTTATATCCTGCAACATCTTTTAAGATTTCGAAATAAATTGGTCTTGAGGTAATAGATAAATTTATCCAAGCCCTCACAAGATAATCTTCTCCAAACCCCTCATTTTCTATTAAAATATATTCGGTGGGGGAACCTAAGCTAGAAACATAGTTCACCGGCGTAGATTCAGTAACAACATCATCAGCAATGATACTTTCAGCATTGTTGTTGGTGAATGCAAAATAGTATTTCCCCTCATAATTAAATAGGAATGGGCTCTCGGCACTAAATTGTCCATATCCTCTAGTTGCCTGTATTGGCTCTTGTAAAACCCACCCCCTATCCAAATTATTTGAAGTTGCATATGCTACTACATTTTTATCAGAAGAATCATCAACTAGGGTACTCAAATACATTATCCAATTTCCATCTTCTTTTTTATAAACCATTGGATCTCTGCAGGCCCTCTTGCCTTGAGAGGTTTCAGCATCATCCCCCCAAAGGTTCCAAGATACATCACAATCTAAAATAAATCCTTGTTTTTCCCAATTATATGCATCAGTAGAGGTAGCTAACATTATTCTTTGAGCATAACATTGTCCGGCTCCAGGACAATCTTCCATTTTGACGCCAGTATAAAACATATAATAAGTCCCTCCCTCATAGACAACATGCGGGGCCCAGACAGATAAAGAATCAAAATCCTCGGGATTGCTACTTACTTGAATAATCTCTGGATTGAGGTTCCAATTTACAAGATCTGTTGAAGTATAATGCAAAAACTCATTTTCAGCAAGAGGATCATAAGGTTTACAATAACTAGTTACACATTCACACCCCGGTTCAGCAGCACATTTAATTGACTTGATAGAGATAATATGGAAGTAACCATATTGGTCTTTAAAAAATGTAAAATCCTTCAATCCATATTCCGTAGATTGATCAGAATACAAAATACTATCCGAGTAATCAGAGTACTCACAATTAAACTCACAACTTGGCCTTCCTTCTTCCCACACAAATTCACCAGGATCCGCCATTTCTTCACCACACTCCCTAACTGAAGAAGTAATAGCAGAAGCATATTCTACTGGAGTAACTTCCCCATCTAAATTTATACTCGGTATAATTTTAACAGAAGTAATATCTCCATTGGCACAATTCAATCCATCTAAATGAACCCAGCCTTGTTGATAGGGGAGAATTACTTTATCTTTTGATAATATCTGTTGTCCACCCGTAAAATCAACAAGAATATCAATTTTCTCTATTATAACATTCCCATCATTTGCCACAAATACACATAAATTACTGTTATCACAATCAAAACCATAACCATAACTATCCAACCCAACGACAGTATTAGCTACTTCAGTTTTTTGGCTCTCTTTATCTATTTCTCCTTTAAGAAAATCAAAACCCCAATTATAAACAAGTATAGATGCAATTATAACAAACCCAACTATAAGGACAGTAGCAATTAAAGGACTAATACCTCTCTTTTTCATGCCTTAAAAATGAAATTTTAGGTTTATATAAATTTCTATAACCTTTATAAATATATTTTATTCACTAAATTAAAATGTTAATAGATGTACACTGTCATTTGGATTACAAAGATTTTGATAAAGATAGAGAAGAAGTAATTGAGAGAGCCAAAAATAATAATGTAAAAGTTATAATTTCTAATGGAACAGACTTAGAAAGCAACAAAAAAGTTCTAGAATTATCAAAAAAATATGAAATAATTAAACCAGCTTTTGGACTATATCCAGTAGAAGCAGAATCTATGTCAGAAAAAGAAATAGATAAATCTTTAGATTTCATTAAAAATAATAATCCTGTAGCCATCGGAGAAGTTGGTTTAGATTTACACAACGGAAAAGATATAGAAAAACAAAAACAGGTCCTAAGAAGATTAATAGAATTATCAAGAGAATTAGACATACCAATAATAATTCATTCAAGGAAAGCAGAAGAAGAAGTAATAGAACTTCTAAAAGAAACTAAACCAAATAAAGTAATTTTACACTGTTTTTGCGGAAATAAAGAATTAACAGAAGAAGCAGAGAAACTAGGATATTTGTTTTCAATCCCCACATCAATAACCAGAACTAAGACATTCAAGAAATTAGCAAAGAGAATACAGCTAAAATCCATATTAACAGAAACAGATGCACCATTTCTAAGTCCATACGAAGGAAAAAGAAACGAACCTTCTTTCATAAAGGAAACGATAAAGAAAATATCTGAAATAAAAGGAATAACAGAAGAAGAATTAGAAAAAATAATTTTCATGAATTATCAAAATTTATTCAAAAAATGAATGCAGGAAAAAAACAACTAATAAAACAAGGATATAGATTTACGGGAGAGCATAGTTCTGTAAAAATATGTGAATGGACAAAAAGAGCTCTAAAAAAAGAAGGAGTTTGCTATAAACAAAAATTCTATGGAATCAACACAAGTCAATGTGTACAAATGACTCCAACAATGGTTTGTCCAAATAGATGTCAATTTTGTTGGCGTTCTTTAGATTTATACACTGCAGAAGAAATGAAAGAGATTGACAACCCAAAAGAAATAATAAAAAAATCAGTAGAGCAACAAAAATTATTATTGGAGGGATTTGGAGGAAATAAAAATATCGATAAAGAATTATTAAACAAAGCATTAGATCCAAAACACTTCGCAATTTCTTTAACAGGAGAACCTACAATATACCCAAAACTAAATGAATTAATAGCAGAATTACACAAACAAAAATTCACCTCTTTCCTAGTAACAAATGGAATGTTTCCAGAGGCCTTAGAAAAGCTAGAAGAATTACCAACCCAACTATACTTATCTTTAGACGCACCAACAAAAGAACTATATAAAAAAATAGATAATCCAATGTTGAAAGATTACTGGGAAAGATTCAATAGATCTCTAGAGTTTTTATCAAAAGCAAAAACAAGAACAGTGATTAGGATAACAGCAGTAAAAGAATTAAATATGCTCAATGAAGAAGATTATGCTAAACTAATAAATAAATCAAATCCAATGTTTGTAGAAATTAAATCGTATTCTTGGGTAGGGGAATCAAGAGAAAGATTAACAGAGGAGAACGTTCCTTCTTATGAAGATTGTTTAAGCTTTGCAAAAAAAATAGCAAAACAAATAAATTATAAAATAATAGATGAACATAGAGAATCAAAAGCAATTTTATTAGCAAAAGAAGATTTTCCAGAAAGGATTTTAAATTTTAATTAATTTTCCTAGTGGTCCAGGATTAATCAAAATAGTTTTTCCAATTTTATCCATCTCTCCAAAGTTTTCATGTAGATGTCCAGATAAAGCCAACATTGGTTTATTTTTTTCAATAAATTTTCTGTAAGACTTATTACCAACATGATCAAAATATTCTAGATTATCTAGTTTATTTCCATATGGGGGCTGATGTGTAATCAAAACAACTTTTTTACCTTTTATTCTTTTTTCAACCGATTTAGAAACTTTTTCAAATTCTTTATTTTCACTACTGAATCCATCTCCACCATAACCAAAGAAAACATAATCATTAATTTCAAAAATACCTCTATGTAAATAAATAATATTCTCAAATTTATCACATATCTTTTTCATATCTCCTGCTTCTTCATGGTTTCCAGGTATAACTAAGAAGGGAATTTTGATTTTATTCAATTTTTCTAAGATTTCCCGCAGATTCTTTTCAAAAATAGTTAAATCTCCAGGACAAATTATTAAATCTGGTTTTTTTGATCTAGCCAGTTTAGTGACCTCTCTGATGATTTGTTCATTTCCATGTGGATCTGTAAAAGCTAAAAGTTTCATAAAAAAACAAAGAAAGAAATGGTTTAAAAAGTTATGTTTCGGCAAGATATCCTTGAAAATAGGCACTATCGTACTCATCCATAGCACCAATCTCAATAAGCTCTTCTTGGTCCTCTAAAACGTAAGGATTCATACTATCACCCCCTCTTGTTTAAAAAATCGTATAAAGTCATCATTAACAGAAGTCCAGAATTGTGCCTCGGAATCTATTTTTTTAAATTCCTCCCAATTTACATATTTTGTTGGTCTTATAAGCATTTTATCACCTCTAACCAACTTATGGAACAATCTATTTATATATCCTATCCGCGTGCGTGGCAAGCTGGCAAGGAGAATTGTTACTTTAGAATTAAAACCACTATTCTTTCAATTTCCATTTACCCTGGATTATAGGAATCATTTGAACAAGTCCACCTTTGTACAAGACAGCATTTGCAGCCATCCATGAAGAAACATCGCCTTTATTATAGTCTAAAACTAATTCAGTACTTGTTCCAACAATAAAAGTATTTCTCTGTATTTCCGGGGTATGGCTATGCCCAGTAATACTTTTACCATGGGCATTTTCTCTACTTCTAATACTTCCTCTAGATCCAGAAATTCCTTTGTGTCCATGACTACCCAACTGCCAACCCCACCTTTTATAATCTGTATCTATTTTCAAAAAATTAACATTGGAAGGAATATCTCCCATCATTCTCAAGCCAACCTCAACCGGATCTTCTCCATCAATCATAGCTAGACCCAAATTCATTGCTATTTTCGTGTTCCAAGGCTCCTTAGTAAAATCTCCACTCTCTAGATATCTATCCAAAAAGAAATGGTGGTTACAAGCAACAAGATTTACCTCCCTCTTCCCCATAAGTCTAGAAATCGTGCAAAGTTCATCATAAGCATTTGATAATTCCTCTTCAAGACTTAGTCTCCCCTTTTCCCAATTTTGGGCCCTACTCATTAAATTTTCTCTTTCATGGGGATTTACACTGTGTCCATTCAAAAAATCGTGCAAAAATAATCTATCTGGTTTGAAGAAATCTATCATTTCATAGTTGGCTTTCATAGTTTCTGGATCATCATCTCCAACATGTATGTCTCCTAAAACAAGGGCCTCAACTCCTGCCCATGCAGGTTTTCTTCCCTTATCATATTTGAGACCCATATCTATGAATTTTCCATTCTGCTGAGCCCTTATATGTCTAGCATTATAAAAAGTATAATCAATAATCTCTACGACAACTGCCCCATACATATGGTCTCTTCTTGCAGCATCCCCCCTATGGTTACTAGGGTGGTAATTTGGATGTGTAATTACTCCGGTTGTCATCAAGAGTTTTGGTAAGTTAGCATTGCTAGCAGGAACCGCCTTCAATCTTTGTTTAGTATGTGGAAAAACTTTAGTACAATCTGTTTGAACAAACCTTTGCCTTCCTGAAGCAGGATCAACATTTTGAGGAGGAACCATCATATCGGACAACTCAATCCCCTCATTTAGTTTTTTAGTAAATCTATCATAAACATCGCTTCTTCCTCCAAAAAAAGGATGCATTGTTTCTTCGCTATTATCCATTCCAGGCATTCTTAGAATTATCATTTCCGCGCCTCTATCAGAACAGTATCTCTCTAAACCCCTTATTAATTCTTTATTCGGTGCCCCTCTAGAACTATCTCCTCTATATCTTTTAGCATGCTTTTCTGATTGAATGGCTTGAGCGGAAGTAATAACATAAATTCCCGATTTTGTTTCAGAAGAATTATTTTCGGCCATAAAAAAGATAGTTGTTTTTATTTTTTAAATAAATATGTAGTTCAAAATATATTTTAACTATACTTTTCTTTCAAACCAGAAAACCAATTCTCCAAAGTATTTGCTTTATCTTTCTCTATTCTCTCGCCAATAACCAAGCTTAAGGAATAAGGTTCTTTATTTTCAAGACTAGGAAAATCAAGATAAGTATCTTTTTGCCATCTTTTAAATATTTTATGTTTTAGAAAGTGAATTTCACCACGAACAATAGTATTATTGGATAATAATTTCTCCAAAAGTCCGATTTCCTTAGCATATAAAAATCCTCCCTTAAATAAATTTAAATCAATCATATGGGGCCTGCCTCCTTCCACAGCTAGATTAGCAATTTCATTGCCAACATTCTCTCTTAAGTTATAATGAGTATTCATGCATTTATTGAAAGAACTATAATTGAGACTAACTTCCAGAAAAGGAGTAATTTCCCTTTCAACAAAACTATTTATGTAATCGGGATCTCTAGATTTTTCTCTATCTGGAAAATCAACACCATTGGCTTTAAATATAATCTCTCCACCAAAAACACTTAGTGGTAAAGTCCTTATCATCTCTTGGTATAATTTCTGAACTTCTTCCTCAGCAGTAATTATTAAATTATCCATAAAAACAAGTAAGGGGGTCAAATATTTAAATCTTATTAAAACTCACTCAACTTCTTATTATAATTAACAACTTTAGATTTTTCTCTCATTTCACCCAAAGAAATCATTTTATTTTTATCTAACTCTTCTAATTTCCTATGAAATGTCCTATATGAAACTTCTCCAGAATACAAGTCAAATAATTCCTTAACAGTCATTCCAGAATTTTCCTTAATTAAATCTAAAATTTTCCTTTCTTCATCTCCAAAATCTTCAACTTTTTTTATTTTGAAGTTATCCATCTTTTCAATTGCTTTTTCACAATGCTCGATCAAAATTTTTCTAGAGGCTTTCATCTCAGCAATATTTCCACTTTCCCTCAACAAGAAAATCCCAGTACGAACATCCCCATTATCAAATGCTTTACTAGAAACTAACTCCAAAACCTCTTTTTCAACAGAATCAGGAACAAAAGCATAACTTGCCCTATTTTTCAAAATATCCAAGGTTTCTTCATAATTATAAGGTTTAAACTCTAAAACATCAGAATTTAACCTAGATTTTATTCTGCTATCCAGATTAACTATCCAATCATGATCATTAGCAATCATCAAAATACACTTTTTATAAAAATCTTCAGAAAAGTTATACAAAATATCTAAATCTTTTACTCTATCTACTTCATCTAAAACTACAACAACAGATTTTTTGTTAATAATCTCAGAAACAACTTTCATTAGCTCATCTGTTCTTTTATTATGTACCCATTTGTAATTTAGCTGTTCACAGATATCTATTAAGATTTTATAGCTAGTATCTTTTTTCCAGCAATTTACATAAACAGTAAGAATATCTTCAGTTTTTTCTTCTAATTCTCTTAAAACATGTTTTATCGCTACAGTTTTACCAATTCCAGGAGCTCCAAAAATAAATAAATTCCTTCCAGACTTTTTTTGGAATAATGGTTTTATTACATCTGCAATATAATGCTGCTGATTTTCTCTGTGAGGTATCTCTTTAGGCACATAATCGTAATCTAGAGCTTGCTCATTAATAAAAAGCGATTCATCATTATGTAGAATATCATCAAATAATCCCATAGAAAAAAGAAGAAGTAAAGAAGATATAAAGCTTACTAAATTTCCTTCACACCATCCATGGTTGAAACCATCAACCTAAAACCTACACCAAGTTTCATCAAAGCAGAAACCAAAGCCATATGTTCCTTGCCAGCTCCAGAAATAAAATTCACCCCAACTTCTCCAGAGACCATATCTTTTAGTTTTTCTTCCATTTCTTTGGCCAATTCTTCAACTTTGGAATTAAAATTCAGAACAACTAACTCAGTTTTATCATTTACCTTGAAAGTATCTTTTCCAAAATCATTAGTTAATAAATAAATTTTATCCCACTCTTCACCATTAATCAAACCATTAACATGCCCCCAAGTTCCCTTTCCAGTTGATAATACTGCTATTAAATCTGCCATTTTAACTAAACAAATAATTAAACAATATATAAAGATTTAGCTTTTCTTTGGTATAAGAATTTCTACTAATCCATCCAAGTGGGAAATTACAATTTTTTTTCGGTCTATTCCAGGTGGGAGCTCATAAGTAAAAAAACTTTTCTTCCCTTCCCCATTTTTAGCAACTACTTCAATATATCCCTTTCTAACTTTGCTAAACATTTCCTCATTAGAAAACTCGGGAAAATAAACCCCCAAACTAATAACGCCACTATTTTCAAATCCATCATGATTGGCAAGCTCATAACCTCTCATTTCTCGCATAAAACTATCATAAACTCTACGTTCGGTTCCAGCCATATCCAATTCTTTCTTACTATGTGCCATAAAAGAAGATAAGCAATTTTAATTTATAAACCTTTCACAAATCCAAAACTATTTAAATAATTATCAATATTTCTTAGATATGCCAAAAACAATATCAAAAGATATTCCATTATCTGAAATTACCTTAAGGAGGTATGAAAAGCCTTACACAGCTTCTAAAAGAGATTTAACAAGAAAATTGTGTTTATCTGTTGGTCTATTACAACCAGGAGATTCAAGGGACGTAATGGTGGATATACTTCAAGTATTAATGAAGAATAAAAAAGACAAATTAGTGATGAACTCTGAAGAAATAAGAGATAAAGTGATTCAAAACAGGAAAAAATACAAACTTCCACTAAAGGGAGTAGCATCATCAAACGTAAGAAGACAACTAAAAAGATTAAAAGATATACATATTATAGAAAATGTAAAAACAGACTATAGAATAACTGAATTTGAAGAGTTACATTCTATCTTCGAAAAAAGAATAAAAAACTTCCACTTAAACAATATTCTAGAAAGAGTTGAAGAATATTTCAAAGCTTTAAAATGATTTACGAACCAGCAGAAGATTCCTTTCTTTTAAAAAAACAATTAAAGAATTTTATAAAAAAAGATATGAAAGTCTTAGACTTAGGAACCGGTTCCGGTATTCAAGCATTAGAAGCAAAAGCACTAGGGGCAGAAGTTTTGGCTTCAGATATTAATCAAGCATGTGTAAAACATACAAATAACTTAGGAATAAAAACAGTTCAATCAAATCTATTTGAAAATATAAAAGGAACATTCGATATAATTATATTTAATCCACCTTACTTACCAGAAGAACCATTAGAACCAGAAGATTCAAAACTTTCAACAACAGGTGGAAAGAAAGGAAATGAAATTTTAATCAAATTCTTAAAACAAGCAAAAAATCATTTAGAGAAAAATGGAAAGATCCTAATTGTTTTCTCATCCTTAACTCCAGAGGTAGACAAACTTCTAAATGAAATGGACTACAAATTCAAAAAATTAGATGAAGAAAAAATAGACTTTGAAACACTATATGTATATTTAATTGAATAAATACTTATAAACGAATATTTTTCTAAATCAAGCATTATGTCAAGAGGACAAATTAAATTATATGCAAATAAATCTGGAGAACAATTTGCAAATAAAATTTCTGAAGAACTAAGCATCATTTATAAGAAAAAAATACCTCTCTCTCAAATAGAAACTGACTACTTTGCAGATGGTGAAGCAAAAACAAAGATAGTAAAATCAAATGGAGACAACCCAGATGATACAGTAACCGGAAGAGATGTATATTTGGTTCAAAGCTGCTTTGATCCAACCAAAGAAAGAAGTGTTAATGATAATTTTTTAGAATTCTTAATCACAGTAGATGCACTAAAAAGGAACGGAGCAAATAAGATAACTGCCGTTCTTCCATACCACCCTTTTTGTAGACAAGATAGATACAAGGAAAGAGAGCCATTAACATCAAGATTAATGATAAATTTAATGGAGGAGTCCGGAGTAAACAATGTAATCACTTGCGATATGCATTCAGATCAGCTTGGAGGATTTTATGAAGAGGCCAGAATAACAAATTTAAAAGCCAAAAGACTATTTTTTGAGTATTTAAGAGAAAACCATTCAGATTTCCTAGAAAATCTAACTGTAATTTCTCCAGACGTTGGAGCTTCTAAAAGGGGAGAGGATTATGCAAAAGAATTTCATTCAAGAATTGCTCAAGCTTTCAAGGTTCGTACAGAGGGGTCAGTAAATAAAATAGATAAGTTAACTATAAAGGGAGATATAGAAGGAAACAATATATTAATCCCAGATGATATGGTAGATACTGCAGGAACATTAGAAAAATTATTCAGATATTTGGAGGATAAAAAAACATTAGATTCAATCGTCTGTTGCACACACGCATTATTGAATGATCCAGCAATAGAAAGAATAAGAAAAACAGGAGCAACATTGCTAACAACAGATTCAATACCAAGAACAGAAGAATTTGAAGAGCAAAATCCATGGTATAGAAAAGTTTCTTTAGCTCCCTCCTTCGCACACATAATATATAGGCTTAATCACGACCAGTCCTTAAGTTAATCAAAACATTTATAAATACACTAAATTCACAAGATTTAACCCATTATTACTACGTTAGTAGGAGGGAAACATGAATAAAAAAGCAATATTAGAATCAATAAAGAAAATAAAGGAACTTTCTAAAAAGAGAAATTTTAATCAATCAATTGACTTAATTGTAAATCTTAAACAATTAGATCCAAAAAACTCAGAACAAAAAGTAGATTTATTCTTTCAATTGCCTAAAGATAAACAAAAGAAACCAAAGATTTGCGCACTTGTAGATAAAGAATTAGAAACAAAGGCCAAAATTTTTGATAAAGTTATTCTAAAAGACGATTTTCAAAAATATGCAAAAGATAAAAAATTAACAAAAAAATTAGCAGTAGAATACGATTATTTCTTAGCTCAAGCAAATTTAATGGGAGAAATAGCTACATCTTTTGGTAAGGTTCTTGGACCAAAAGGAAAAATGCCAAATCCAAAGGCAGGATGTATTGTTCCTCCAGTTATTCCAGCATTAGAACCAATAAAAAAGAAAATTGAATCAACAGTCAGATTTGTAATGAAAGATCAATTAGTTATGAAAGCTTCAGTAGGTTCAGAAGATATGAGCGAAGAAGACATAGTAGAAAATATTGATTTTGCATATAATACTATTTTGCATGCATTACCAAAAGAAAAGGATAATATGAAATCTATATTCATAAAGCTTACAATGTCTCCAAGTGTCGAAGTAACTGACAAAGGACCAATATTACATTCAAAAGTTAAAGAAGTTGAAACACCTAAGGAAGAAGTAAAAGAGGTTAAGAAAGAGAAACCTAAGGAAGAAGTAGAGGACAAAAAATAATGGCACATGTATCAGAAGCAAAGAAAAAAGAACTTGAACGAATAGTTAATCTAATTAAAAAGTCCAAGAATATCGGAATAGTAGATTTGACTAATTTGCCTTCTGCACAATTTCAAAAAATAAAATCAAAATTAAAAGCAAAGATGCAAGTTACAGTAACTAAAAAATCATTAATCAAATTAGCTTTAGAAAAAACAAAAGAAGAAAAGAAGGGAATAGAAGAACTAGAAAAAGATTTAGAAAAATGTATCCCTGCCTTACTTTTAACAGAAGAGGATGCTTTCAAATTAGCAAAGAGTTTAGATAAGAATAAAACAAATATGGCGGCAAAACCTGGACAAATTGCTCCAAAGGACTTAATAATTCCACCAGGACCAACAAGTTTCACTCCAGGACCAATTATAGGAGAATTAGCACAAGCAGGAATTATAGCTGCAGTGGAAGATGGAAAGATAGTTGTACAACAAGAATCTACCGTTGCTAAAGAAGGAGACATATTGACAGATAAACAAACTTCTGTTTTAGATAAATTTGGAATAGAACCAATACAAATTGGATTAAATTTGAAATCAATTTATCAAGATGGAGACATATTTAGATCAGATGTATTATCAATTAGAGAAGAAGAGTATATAGAAAATTTACAAAACTCTGTAAGAGAAGCATTGAACCTTGCAGTTTTTGTATCATATCCTACTCAGGAAACTACTGAAATATTAATTCAGAAGGCAGAGCGAGAAGCTATTGCCTTATCAACTAAAGTACCTGAATCTACTGAAGAAAAGGTAGAACCAGAAAAAGAGGAAACGAAGGAAGAGATAACAGAAGAGAAAAAAGAAGAAGCAACAGAAGAAACAAAGACAGATGAGAATAAAGAAAATAACAATCAGGAGGAAAGTGAATAATAATTCACGGAGGTATCAAAATGGAACTCATATATGCAGCATTACTCCTTCACAAATCAAGTAGTGAAATTAATGAAGAGAATCTAAAAAAAGTCATGGAATCAGCAGGAGCAAAAGCAGATGATGCTAAAGTTAAAGCATTAGTAGCAGCTCTTGATGGAGTAGATATAGAAAAAGCCATCAAGGAAGCCGCAGTTGTAAGTGCAGCTCCATCTTCAGAAAGTGGAGAAACAAAAGCTGAGGAAAAGAAGGAAGAAAAAGAAGAAGAAAAGAAAGATGAAGGTCAGGCAGCAGCAGGACTTGGAGCACTTTTCGGTTAAACTTTTTTCCCTTTTTTTATATTTTCATAATAAGTGATGCGTAATGGATAAAAACCAGTCGAGAAAACTAAAAGAAGAAATTATTCAACTAAAGAGAAGTTTAAATGAATTAAATGTCCAAAAAGAGAATTGGTTTTCTAAGAAAGAGAATTTAAAAAAAGATATTTCTGGGTTGATTGGAAAGATTAAATCTCTTAAATTAAAAAAAGATCAATCTAATGAGAATATTCAAAAATTGAAATCAGAGAGAGATAAATACAACAAAGAAGTACAAGAATTAATAAAAAAATTCCAAGAGATGGACAAACAAAAACAAAAAGTTCTCAAAGAAAAGAAGATTAATTTTAATCCATCAAATTTAATAAAAAAAATTGAAGAATTAGAATTCATGGTAGAGACAGAAGGAGTTTCTTTTGAAAAAGAAAAAGCTATTATGAAACAAATAAATCAATTCAAAAAACAGCTCAAGGATGCAGGAGATGTTCAAGCATTATTTAAAGAATTAAAAGATTTTTCTGATAAAATAACAGAAACTAAGAAAAAAGCAGAAGAAGCACACAAAAAAGTACAAAACGAATCAAAAAAAGCAAAAAGTTATTCTGAGTTTTTTGAATTAACAAAAAAAATTAATGACATTAGAAAAGAACAAGAACAGGCATTCAAGAAGTTTATAGAATCAAAAGAAAAATTCTCTAAAGTAAATGAACAATTAAAAGAAAAATTAAAATCGGCAAAAGAAATGGGAGAACAGATTCTTTCAAAAAATACTAAAGATACAGAAAAATTCTTACAAGAAAAAGTTAGAGAAGTTGAAGAAAAACTAAAAACAAAGAAAAAACTTACAACCGATGATCTAATGGTTTTTCAAGGTTCTCAAGATAATAAATAAGACTTCTCCACACTATGTATGCCCCATTGCTCTCCACTTCTTTCCTTTCGAAGATCCAACAGTTTTCTTATTGCTATGTCATTCCCAGTTTTTGCCTTTTCATATAATCTACTACCAGAAGGAATCAATCTCTCAAATTCTACTAATCTTTTCTCATGAGCCACCAATTCTTCCAGTGCCTTATCTTTTATAGATCCATCTGGTAGTGATCCAACCTCTTCCTCAGACATACCAGGGTGTTCTGGTTTTGCTAAGTATGAGTAAACTCCCTGTGAATCCAAAAGTCTAAAAAGATTTGAAAAAGCTTCTTTTTCTTGTTCAGGTGTAGAAACATCCCATACGCAAGGTTCTTCCACCCTTTTCCCATAGATTAATATTTTTTTCATCTTACCTTTGGGAATATCTAATAAAATATAAAACTTTGTATTAGTTGGGGAAATCCGCTAAAAAATAATCCAAAAACCATAAATTAAATAAACCCCTACAAAAAGGGTAGAAAGATGTTATACTTCGAACAAATCCTAACAATTGCGCTTTTTACTCTGATACCCTTGCTAGAGCTTAGAGCAAGCATACCGATAGGAATTGGCATGGGTGTACCTTGGCCAATTGTTTTTATTACCGCAGTTGTAGCTAATATTCTACTGGGTCCACTAATTTATATTTTTCTAGATAAATTTATTCATTTACTAATAAGATATAAATTATTTAGAGTTCCTTATAATAAGTTAGTAAGAAGAACACAAAGAAGAATTCATAAAAAAGTAGAGAAATACGGAGAATGGGCGGTAGCGCTTTTTATAGCAGTTCCATTACCGGGAAGCGGAAGCTATTCTGGAGCGTTAGCAGCATATCTAATAGGACTAGGATATAAAAAATTCATAATTGCAAATATTATTGGAGTATTAATAGCTGGGATTATAATAACATTAGCATCTTTAGGGCTTTTTTCTCTTCTTTAAAAAACTCTTTTCATAAAAATATTTCAAATCAGAATAATAAGGTATTTTATCTACTTTGAACTTCTTAACCAAAAATATCCAAACCAAAGCAATATACACTCCAGAAACAAAGTTCCAGAACAAAAGATGAACTGCATCAAAATAACTAGCCCCGAATTCAACGTTTAAAACAACTAATATTACAATTCTTAGGAGATTCATGCCCAAAATTAGCAAACTTCCTAAGAGAAACATTTTCAAACCTTTTTTCCAATTTAAATTCTTTAAACCAATAATAAGAATAAATAATAAATAATATGCTGCAGGGGCAACACAAGCCTCAATAAATTTAAATCCTGTATCCCCTATACCTATACTATCTCTAATTAGCAAAACATCATAAAACAAATTTAATAAAAAATAGCTCAAATTAACAGTAATTGGTGCCAAAATAACATAAAATATAGGATAACCAAGGGTAACACCCAAAATAATAAGAAATCTTACAATTAATTGATAATAATACTTAATCATAGCAATATCTTTAAGAAATAAACTTATAAAATTAACTCTTAGAAACCTATAGAAACCTTTATAAGCGATTCACAACTCCACAAGTGTAACAAAATATCGATATTATGGGGGTTTCAGAATGAACAAAAAAATATCATTTTTAGGAGTATTTTTGCTTTTAATAGCTGTTTTTGCTAATGCATCTGTAACTTCTGAAAATGTCACAGACTCAGTAAATCCGGGAGAAATAGTATCCGGAGAGTTCACGTTACTTAATGATTATGGTACAAATTATTCAAATGTGACCTTTGAGTTGGGGATTTTAGGGTTAATTGAAGAAGATGTAACATTTAATCCAGAGATTATAACCCAATTTGACATTGATCAGGAAGAAACAGTTGAATTCAGTTTTAAAGTGCCAGAGCACCAAGAGACTGGAACATATACAGGAAAAATAACTGTAAAAGCAGATGATGGAGCAACAGTTGTAGAAACTGATGCACTTG
This sequence comes from Candidatus Woesearchaeota archaeon, assembly GCA_964471565.1. Lineage (GTDB taxonomy): Archaea > Nanobdellota > Nanobdellia > SCGC-AAA011-G17 > PNOQ01 > JABIBT01. Next base: position 30,880 of record CAYYFK010000002.1, read on the forward strand.
TATTTGATTTTGATGTTAATGAACAAAGAGCATTTAGTATAAGTCCAACTGAAGACACAATTTCTGTTGATCAAGGAGAATCAGAAGATTTATTTCTTGATATCACAAACGATGGTAACGTTATTTATGACTTAGTAACACTTACTTTTGATTTAGATGAACCATTTGAAGATGATGGTGGAAATCAAATTGAAGTAACATTTGATCAAAACGATTTTACATTAAATCCAGGTCAAACAAAACAAGTTACTATAACAGTTACACCAGAAGAAGATCAATACTTGGGTTACTTAACTGAAAATATTCAGGTTATAGCTAAAGCTGGAGACATAGAAGATCTAAAAGAATTTGAACTAACTGTTGATACAACATCAGATATCGTTGAAGTTGAATTAGACGACGACGATTTAGATGATGAATTAGAACCGGGCGATACATTCCATTTCGAAATAGATGTAGAAAACATAGCAGACTATGATTTGGAAGACATCGAAGTTAAGGTGTGGGTTATAGACATTGACAGTGGAAGCGACCTTTCTGAGAAAGCATCAAAATTTGACTTAGATCATGGAGATGTTGATGATGTTAGATTTGATTTCGAAGTTCCGTTAAGTGTTGATGAAGAAGAATTTGATATCAAAGTAAGAGTGGAAGGAGAAGATAAAGACGATTCAAGTAACAAATTTGAAGTTACAAAAATCTTCAGAAATCAAGTAGATGTAGTTAAAGATAATAGCTATGAAGTCTATTTCGATGATATCAGTTTGTCTTCAACTGACTTAAGATGTGATTCCGAATTTAGAGTCTCTTTTGACTTGATTAATGTCGGAGATAACAATCTAGATGATATGTATATTAAATTATTTATTAATGAACTTGATCTAGAATACACATCAGAGACATTCAACCTAGATGCTGATGACGAAGACGATAGAGATAAATCACTTCAATTTAATGTAAGGCTTCCTTCAAATCTTGAAAAGAATAGTTACGAGATGAAATTTTATGCATATGATGAAGACGATGATCAATTTGATGTTGAATCATATGTAATTAGCGTAACACCATGTCAAGGTATAGAAGATGCTGATGACGAAGAGATTGTAGTAACATCTAACCAAGATGATAATCAAAATGTTGTATTCCTACCTACAGGATGGGCAGGTCTTGGATTAAACCAAGATACATGGACAACAATATTTTGGATTTTGGGAGATATTGTCTTAGTGATTGTAGCATTATACTTCTTAGTCTTGTTATTCAAGAAAAGAAGATAATTTTTCTTTTTTCTTTTTTAATTTTTGGTTAATTTTATATAATACCTTTCTAAATAATCCAATATGAGAAAAGAGGATGAAAAAAAAGTAGTTATAGAACTCAAGGGAGTTTGCAAATACTATCGTATGGGGGAGAACATTGTTAGGGCAGTAGACGGGGCCTCTCTAAAAATTAAGGAAGGAGATTTTGTTGCAATCATGGGGCCATCTGGTTCTGGAAAATCCACAATGATGAACCTAATAGGAAGTTTAGATGTTCCAACAAAGGGAAAGATATTTTTAGATAGAGAAGATATTTCAACATTCAGCGAATCAGATTTAGCTCAATTACGTGGGAAAAAAATAGGATTTATTTTTCAATCATTTAATTTAATTAATAACCTTACTGCAAAAGAGAATGTTATGATTCCAATGATATTTCAAGACCATGATTTAGATGATAGGAATTTTAGAGCAAATAAATTAATGCAATTAGTTCAACTTACAGATAGAATGCATCACTCTCCTGGAGAACTTTCCGGAGGACAGCAACAAAGAGTTGCAATTGCAAGATCATTAGCAAACTCTCCAGAAGTTATTCTTGCAGATGAACCAACAGGGAACTTAGATACAAAAACTGGAGCAACAGTTATGGACTTCTTAGAAGATTTAAATAAAAAAGGCAAAACAATAATTATGGTTACCCACGATCCGGATTTGGCAAAAGACCATGCTGATGTAGTATATTGGCTAAAAGATGGAAAGATTGAAAAAGTAACAAAGAAAAAAAATGGGTGGAGCAAGGAACAAAATAAAAAACTAAGCAATCCTAAGGAGAATAAGTAGGATGATAAGTGATTTCTTCTCTCTTGCAATAAAAAACCTTAAACACAGAGGAATTAGGTCATGGCTAACATTATTAGGAATATTTATTGGAGTAACAGCAGTAGTTTCTTTAATCTCGCTAGGAAACGGTCTTCAATTAGCTGTTGCAAGCCAGTTAGGAATTAGTGCAAATGAATTGGTCACCGTCCAAGCTGGAGGTTTAAGTGGTTTTGGTCCACCAGGAAGTAATGTAGTTGACCCACTTACTCAAGATGATGCAGATGCTATAGAAAGGCTAAGTAGTGTTGAAAATGCTGTAAGAAGAAATATTAATTCTGGCAAGATAGAATTCAATGATGTTATTCAATTTAGGTATGTAGGGAGTTTACCTGAAAACAAAGCAGATAGAGATTTGATATACACACAATTAGACACAGAAATACTTTCTGGGAGACTAATAAAAGGAGGAGATTCAGGAAAGGTATTACTAGGTTATAATTTTTATAATAAACCAGAGGAATGGGATGGAAAATCTGCATCTATCGGAAAAAGCATATCTGTAAATGATAAAAACTTCGAAATAATTGGAATTCTTGATAAACAAGGAAGCATTATTATGGATAATGTTGTCGTTATGAATGAAGGGGATATGAAAGATCTCTTTGGATTTGGTGACGAAGCAGGAATAATAGTTGTAGAGCCAAAAGATAAAGAAAAAATACACAAAACAAAACAAGATATTGAAAAATTAATGAGACAAAGAAGGGGAGTTGATGAGGGAGAAGAAGACTTTGAGGTAAGTACCCCGGAAGCAACACTATCTACAGTAAATGACATACTTACAGGTGTTCAGATCTTTATAGCAATAGTAGCACTTATCTCTGTCTTTATTGGGGCAATAGGAATAGTAAATACTATGACAACCTCCGTTCTAGAAAGAAGAAAAGAAATTGGGATTATGAAATCAGTTGGAGCTAAAAATGGCCATATATTTTTACAATTTTTTATAGAATCTAGCTTACTAGGTTTAATAGGAGGAATAATTGGGGCAATATTTGGTACGATTATTGGACTTTCTGGAACAATTGCGCTAAATAATTTTATGGGGACAGAATTACCATTAAATGTGGATTTTGTATTAATATTTTTCTCTTTATTGGGCAGCTTTCTAATTGGGGGAATTGCAGGAATAGTTCCAGCAATGAAAGCAGCCAAACAAAATCCAGTGGAGGCACTTAAAGGATGATAAGTTTAGAAAGTATAAGATACTCCCTGAGGAATCTAAAACAAAATAAAGGTAGAAGCCTACTAACAATCTTCTCAATATTGGTTGGGATATCAACAATTTTCATTTTCATTAGCTTTGGTTATGGATTATATAATTACACAAATGAACTAACCTCTAGCTCGTCAGCAGATAAGGTTCTTATAATGCCAAGAACAGCAGGAGGATTTGGAGCAGTAGAAGGAGTGGTACTAAACGATACTGACGTAGATGAGATAGAAAAAGCAGCAGGAGTGTATGATGCTACAGGGCTATATTATGATGCAGTATTAGTAAAACAAAATAGTGATCAAAGATATACCTTCATCATAGGCTATGATCCAAAAAAAGATTTTGTAATGGAGTCTTTCAATATAGATGTAGAAAAGGGGAGGCTACTAAGATCTGGAGATATGAGAAAAGCAGTCTTGGGATACAATTATTTAATTTCAGATAAAATATTCTCAAAAACATATGATGTAAATGACAATATAGAAGTAAATGGGATCAATCTAAAAGTTGTAGGTATTATGGAAGAAATTGGAAATCCACAAGATGATTCACAAGTATACATAAGCAACGATCAGTTTGAAGAGATGTTTCCAGACCAAGAATCATACGGACAAATAATTGCCAAAGTAGATATAAAAGAGATAGAAAAAGTAAATGAAAATATAGAAAGAAACCTAAGGAAATCTAGAGATGTTGAAGAAGGAAAAGAGGATTATTATGTCCAATCATTTGATGAATTAATTGAACAATTTGCCAGCGCTCTAAATATAATAATTGGTTTTGTTATATTAATAGCATTAATTTCTGTTCTAGTATCAACCATAAATACTGCGAATACAATGATAACCTCTGTGCTTGAAAGATATAAAGAAATAGGAGTATTAAAAGCAATGGGGGCAAAGAACTCAAGTATATTTGAAATATTTTTATTCGAAAGTGCATTCCTCGGAATAGTTGCAGGAATAATTGGAGTAGCATTTGGATGGGGAATATCTTATTTGGCAGGAGTAATATTAAAGAGCATGGGCTGGGGATTCTTACAACCATATTTCTCTATATATTTATTTGTGGGGTTGATTTTATTTGCTGGAATAACTGGAGCAATCTCGGGAGTTTTTCCTGCAGTTAGAGCTTCAAAAACTAATCCAGTAGATGCATTAAGAAATGAATAACAAAAAGTTTATATAGGAAATGTACAAAATGATAAATATGAAAAAAGAGAGTTTTATTGGGAAAACAATATTAAGTTTAGTATTACTTTTAATTTTTGCAAGTCCGGCCATAGGGGCAACAGGTTCAGGGTGTGACTTGGGATCATCATTGATAAATCAAGATCCTTATCCAGCATTACCAGGGGAATATGTTGAGATATTATTCCAAATAGATGGGGTAGGAGATTGTGAAGAGGGCGCTGTAGCAGATTTGTTTTTAGAGTACCCATTTTCTTTAGATGGGGGAGACACAACACGGAGAATAGAATCCCCAACTTATATAGGTGGAGACCACAATTATAATTGGAACATTTTATACAAAGTTCGAATAGATAGGGATGCACTGGAGGGAGATTATGATTTGGAGCTTAGATACACAGATGGAAGAGTATTGCCTTCAGATGAGTATACTTTTGATAGATTTCCAATAACAATTGAAGATGGAAGAACAGATTTTGAAGTTCATGTAGAAAGCTATAATTTTGAAACTAGAAATTTAGTTTTAGAAATACTTAACATTGGGAACCAAGATATAGAGGCATTAACTATAGAAATACCAAAACAAGAGAATGTAATTATAAAAAGTTCAAACAGAAATATTGTTGGAGATTTAGACTCGAATGAATATACAACTGCAGATTTCGAGGCAATTCCTTCAGAAGGAGAAATAGTTATTAGATTACATTATACAGATTCAACTAACGAGAGAAGGATGTTAGGAAAAACAGTTTACTATGACCCTGTATATTTTGTAGATTCTTTAGAGAATGTAAAACCAGACAAGACAACTACATATATAGTTGTAGGGATTATTGTTATTCTAGGAGTTTTCTTATTTTTAAGAAGGCGTAAAAAAAATAAGTCAAAAAAGAAAAACAAATTCGATATTTAATTCTTTATTATCATATTTTTAATATATGGCAAGCGCACTCCCCACCATTATACCAGAAGTTCTAAATAATAATAGTTAATATAACCTAAATTGGAAATTATTTCTACTCCAAAACCACAGGGGAGGATGCATATCTATCGGATTGATTTCAGTTCCATGAAGAATTTCACGCCATCTTTCAGAGATTTTTTCTTTAGTTAGAGACTCAGACTCTTCTTTTGTGATTACTTCTAAAATTACGGAGCATTTTGTGATATGTGTATCAGGAGCAATTTCAATGAATTCAGAATTCTTCAATTTTATTTTACCATACTCTTGGATAATAAAGCTCCAGTAATTGAAAATCTTTGGGCCAGAGAGATAAGGGAATCCTTTTTTGAATTGTTTTTGAACAATTTCTTTCAACTTTAGAAAATCATAATCCGCAGATTTCAATAAATTACTAATACTCCCCCAATTTTCTGAGATAGTTTTAGAGATTTTCTGCCATGTAGCAATATGTTTATTGGGTTGAAGTGCGATTTTATATTTCATCAAGTTCTCTCTTAATTTATCTTCACTAAGATTTGCAGAAGATTTAATATCGAAGACAATTTTTGTTTTAGAATCATTAAAGGTTTTCAAAACAGATTCCCAAAGTTTGTAACTATCTCTCTGGTAATTCAAACTCATTGGTAAAGTGAAATAAACTAAACGAGCCTCTTCACCATCTTCAGAAAAATCGGGATTTGAATCCTCTGGCATTTTCATATAGCCTAATTTGCCTAATCTATACGCATCTAATAAAATCCTACATTTAGAAATAATTTCTTCTTTAGAATCCATATGATATCACTTCCTAAGATAAAGAGATTTCCTTTAAATCTTTATCGATTACGAATAAAATTAATAAGATGCTACGTAGGAATTTATTTAAATAATTTAGTGCACTGCTTCAGGATTAAGGTACTTAAGCGCACGCCCGGAATCGAACCGGGGATCAGAGGGTTGCAGCCTCTTGCCTTACCGCTTGGCCACGTGCGCACAATGGAAGTACATTCAATATATTTATAAAAGTTTTCTCCACCCAGATTTAACTAAAAAAATGAAAATTTCAAGAAAAGTAAGAAATGGAGTAACAATAGCAATACTATCTTTAATGCCATTCATAGCTAGCGATACAAGTAAAAAACAAACCGAACAAGTACTAAAAAAGGCTGAAAATATGAGATTAATCAATGAATATGATATTTCTCAATTAAATCTTTCAACAAAAGAAGAAAAAGAGTTACAAGCAAGAGTAGAAGAAAAACTAGAAGCTTACACACCAAAAACAAAATTTGCTCTACCATACATTGGATCAGATGTAAAAACAGAATTACAAGGTATAGACAGAGAAGGGTTCACACTAAAATACAGATTAAATTCAGATTTGCCAATCCAATTCAGATTGGGAATGGGGACAAAAACTAAAACAAAATTCAATGGAAATTCAAGTATAGAGGAAATAAACTTTGATCTGTCTAGAAAGATATTTGGAGCAAACACATTATACCAAGTCAATATATCCCAAGACAATCAACCAGAATATAGGTTCTCATTAAATTTTAATTTTTAAAAAGAGCGGACCGGAAGGGATTTGAACCCTCGACCCCTAGCTTTCTTCAACTCAGTTTAGAAGGCCTACACAGAAGCATACTAACGCAAAACTTCTTTAGTGCTCTATCCAAGCTGAGCTACCGATCCACTAAAGTTTAAGAGCTCCAATATCATTTATAAATTTATCTACAACACTCTTTTTACTACACCAAATCACCCAAGAATTGTTCGCTTTATCAAAATAAGGGGGTCTTACAGAAAGTCCAACAAATCGAAATAATAAATAAACCTGATTTAAAAATTTCTTTGATTTTTGCCTTAATTGAAAACATAATTTTCCTCTATGAAAATATTTATTCCCATCGCTATCCATCAATCCCCTTAGAAAATACTTTATATAAACAGAATCATTTTTTATTTTAGCTGGAACTCTAATGGAATCATATTTCTCACCAATAGGAATTTCATAATAAGTGTTCAAGAAAAATAATAAAGCCTTAGAATAGATACAAACATCATAACAGCCCTTGCCCTTATGACAACTTGGCCTAATTCCAAAAAGATGCTCCATTAATTCAGAAACGTGATTTATTCTCTCTTTCCCTTTAACAGCAATCCTAACAGAATAACTTTGCCTCTTTAATTCCCTTTCTTTACTTATACAAAGACATCCATCTCCTAACAACAAACCCAAAAAGTAATACAAACGAAAATCCACATTTTCTGGAAGATTAATTGTATTCCCACTATTAATAGACAAAGAACTAACATTTACTCTTTCAATATTATTTTTTTCACAAATATCAATTAAACAAGAAACCGGAATAGGTCTTTCTTTTCGTTTCCAATAATAAATAGATCTTTCAGAAACCCCTTCAACCTCTTTAGGATTTAAATTTGAAATAGTTTCTTCAAGGGCAAGATCATTAAAAAGGATGCAAATATTCTTTTTATTCGATATCAATCTTTTTAAATCTTTAACACCCAATTCCATGGTCTTCAATAGTGAAATCCATTTATAAATTATTTCCGCGTGCGTGACAAGCTGACAAGAAAACCTTACTACAGCAAAGATTATAAAGATAAATAACTCCTCAAAATCAATGGTAATGAAATACACGGCAAATCATAAGTACAGGCCAAATCTACAAGATGGAGATGTAGAATGTCCAATTAAATTAGAACAAGGCATCTTAGAATTATATGGAAAATATAAAACAGGATCTATTCACAAGGGTCCAATGAAGAGAGTATTTGGAAGCAACTATGAAATTTTTAGTAGAAAAGTTAATAGATTAATAAGAGGATCAAGTGTTTCATTGGAAGACAGAGATAAATTAAAACTCAGCGATGGAAGAAGAATCAAAAGTTTATCCCTAGAAATATGTTTAGAAGAGGGGATAGAAAGAGCTAAGAAACAAAGAAAAGAATACGAAAAACTCTACAGAATCAGACCCGAAGTGGAGAGAATGCGATTCTAACAATCCAAAAATATTTAAATATCTCAAATCAACAAATTCTTATGAATTACAATGAAATAGAGAAAAAGTGGCAAGAAGATTGGGAAAAAGCTCAAATCTATCAAGTAGATGAAGATTCAAAAAAACAAAAGTTCTACTGCCTAAGCATGTACCCATATCCATCGGGTTCAGGATTACATATAGGTCACGCCTCAAACTTCTCAATAACTGATGTTTTTTCTAGATTCAAAAGGATGCAAGGTTTTAACGTTCTACATCCCATGGGATTTGACTCATTTGGATTGCCTGCAGAAAACGCCGCAATAAAAAACAACTCTCATCCAAAATTATTTACTGAAAAAGCGATAAAGAATTTCATAAAACAAATGAAAGAGCTAGGTCTTAGTTATGATTGGTCTAGAGTTATTTATTCTCACGATCCCGACTATTACAAATGGAATCAATGGTTATTTCTACAAATGTATAAAAAAGGATTAGCATACAAAAAAACTGCTCCAGTTAATTGGTGTACAAAATGTAATACTGTTCTTGCAAATGAACAAGTTGTAAATGGTTGCTGTTGGAGACATGAAGATACCGAGGTAGAAATCAAAGAATTAAATCAATGGTTTTACAAAACAACAGATTATTCCAAGGAGCTAGTTAAGGATTTAGAAAAACTAGATTGGCCAGAAGAAATAAAACAAATGCAAAGAAATTGGATTGGAGAATCTGAAGGAACAATAGTAAATTTCAAATTAAAAGATACAAAAGAAGACATTCCAATTTTTACAACAAGAGTAGATACAATCTATGGAGTTACTTTTATGGTTTTTGCTCCAGAACATCCAAAAGTTCAAGAGCTAGTAAAAGGAACAAAGCATGAAAAAGACGTAAAAGAATTTACAAAAAAAGTAATGCTTCAAGATAAATTCGAAAGAACCGCAGAAGATACAGAGAAAGAAGGTCTATTCACTGGAAAATATGCAATAAACCCCTTAACAAATGAGGAGATTCCAATTTACATAGGAAACTTCGTAATCCCCGATTATGGTGGTGGCGCAGTTATGGCAGTACCAGCCCACGATCAAAGAGATTTTGAGTTTGCAAAGAAATATGACATTCCAATAAAGGAAGTTATAATTCCTAAAGACAAAGTAATAGATAAATTAGAGAATGCTTATGTCGAAGATGGAATTCTAATTAATTCAGATAAATTCAATGATTTAAATAATAGAAAAGCAATCGAAGAAATAACAAAACACTTAGAGAAAAAGAGATTAGGAAACAAAACAACAAATTACAGATTAAGAGATTGGTTACTATCAAGACAAAGATATTGGGGAACTCCAATTCCAATTTTGTATTGTGATAAATGTGGATTAGTTCCAGAAAAAGAAAAAAATCTTCCAGTAAAATTACCAGAAGATGTCAATTTCAAATCTGGGGGGAACCCGTTAGAAACTTCAAAAGAATACCAAAACGCAGTATGTCCAAAATGTAAGGGAAAAGCAAAAAGAGAAACAGACACAATGGACACATTTATTGATTCTTCATGGTATTTCTTAAGATACTTAGATCCCAATAATGACAAGAAAATATTTTCTAAGAAAAAAGCAGATTATTGGATGCCAATAGACCTTTACATAGGTGGAAAAGAACACGCAACTGGCCACCTAATTTATTGTAGATTCATAACTAAAGTCTTGAAAGATCTAAAATTAATAAAAACAAAAGAACCAATTCAAAAACTTTTCAACCAAGGAATGCTACATAAAAATGGAGTAGTAATGTCTAAGTCAAAAGGAAATGTAGTTACGCAAGAAGATATATCAGAAAAATATGGGATAGATACAGCAAGATTTTTCCTATTTTCAATTTCTTCTCCAGAAAAAGACAAAGAATGGTCAGATAAAGGAATAGAAGGATCATTCAGAGTTATAAACAAAATTCTACCATTAGCAGAAAAAAAATTCTCAAAAGATAAAACTCCAGAGCTAGATAATATACTAAACAAAACAATAAAAAATATAACAGAAACGATTGAAAACTTACAATATAATTTATCAACAATTTATTTAACGGAATTAATTAACTTCCTATCTAGAAATGAAATAACAAAGGAGTCCGTAGAAACATTAGCTAAGTTACTTTCTCCATTTACACCACATATAGCAGAGGAACTATGGAATAAATTAGGAAATAAAGAGTTTGCCTTAGAACAAAAATGGCCAAAATATTCAGAAGAAAAAATAAATCCGGAGATTGATGCTCAAGAAGAACTAGTAAAAAACACGATAAACGATGTTAAAGCAATTATGGATTTAGTCAAAATAGAACCAAAAAAAGCAACTATCTCAGTAGCAGAAGGATGGAAATACGAATTAATTAAAAATTTTAAAGAAGAATTGAAAAAAACAAGAGAACTTTCAAAATTAATAAAAAAAGTAATGGTTCAAGAGCATGCAAAAGAGATTTCAAAAATAATTCCTTCATTATTAAGAAACGAATCTAAAATTCCAAAAGTAGTTTTAACACAACAAAAAGAGTTTAGAGTTTTAGAGAAAAACAGAGAATTATTAGAAAAAGAATTAAACATAGAAATAGAAATAAGAAGAAACAACGAAAAAGCAATGCCCTCTAAACCATCAATAAAAATTGAATAACTTCAAACTAAATTGAACATAAAATAACCTTTATAAATCGAATTCTACCATTAAAATAAAATGAAAGATGAGACATTTATGCTGTTATCAATGAAAGATTCAAAAAATGTAGCTAATGCTATGTCGAATGAAACAGCACAAAAAATAATTTCTTATTTAGCAGAACACAAAGAATCAACAGAATCAGATATTGCAAAAAATCTAAAGGTTCCGCTACCAACGGTACATTATAATATTCAACAATTAAAAAAAGCTAAACTAATTGATGCAAAAGAATTTTTTTGGAGTAAAAAAGGAAAAGAAATGTTAGTTTACAAATTAGCAAAGAAGTATATTATAATCTCTCCTGACAATTCAGAGAATTCCTTATCAAAATTAAAAACCCTTCTTCCAGTTACCTTGTTAAGCCTAGTGGGCTCTGGAGCAATTTATTTTTGGCAGAAAGCAAAATTAACATCAACAAAACTAATTGGAACAGCCTCAGATGCATTTGCCAATGGCGGAGCGATGGAAAAAGCAGCATTGGACGCCAGTAAGGAAGAAATTGCTGGAAAAATGATGGCTGGTGGGGATCAAGTTGCAGATCTAACACAGGAGGTAGTAACCAAAGTGATACCTCCAAACTACGCATTATTTTTCTTAATGGGATCATTATCAGTAATTCTATTAATTTTACTGCTCTCACTACTAAGAAGAAAATAATTTTCACATAACTTTAATTCAGCTTAAAGCCTAAAAGACGTTTATATACAATCTCAATCTACTAATTTTATGAACTTTAAGGAGGTTCAAAATGAAAAAATTACTAAGCATGATGTTCATAGGACTCATAGTATTTTCAACATTGGCATTAGCCGTTGATGTAGATACTAGTGAAACACAAATGAAAGAGAATTGCTGGTACTTACCATCTCTAACTCCGCAGAAATGTGTAGATGAGTACGGACCAAACTACGTTCCGCATGAAAACGATGAAGTACAACTAGATATAGTTTTTGTTGTTGATTCAACAGGATCTATGCATGATGAACTCAGAACAATAAAAGAAGAGTTAATCAATATAATGGATAAAATTAATTCAGGACAACCCAGACCAGACGTAAGAGTTGGAGTTGTAACCTACAGAGATTTTCCAGAAAATAGAAATGAATACTTAACCAAAAGCCACGAACTAACATATGATTTAGAAGAAATAGAAGATTTCATAGGAAAGATTGAAGCTCGTGCTGGTGGAGATTATGAAGAAGCAGTTGAAATGGGATTACATAAAGCAATACATGATATGAAGTGGAGAACATCCTCACATAAAGCAATATTGTTAATTGGAGATGCTCCTGCTAGGGACCACCATTATCAAGACCAACCAAATTATGGAAACTATCCAGAAGTAGAAGCACATGTAGCAACAACAAGATTTGCTCCGGAGGATTGGAATCAACATAATTATGTTTCTTACAACTGGAAAGATGCAATAGAAGATGCACAAGATAGGAACATAAGAATATACACAGCATCCGGTTCAGGAATGAATCAAGAAGGGATAAATCAATGGAAGACAATTGCTGGGAAAACTGGAGGATCATATATTCAATTGATCTACGAAAGAAGAAATATAATTGAATATTATGAAGAAAGATCAATTCCAGTTGAATACATTCCAGAAGCAATAGAGGATCCAGATTATGAAGAATCTACAAATTCCATTATGACTAACAATTTTGGACTCTTTGCCAGTAAATCCATGATGGGTATGGCTGAAGACGCTGGAGTAGATTATTCTGGTTCATTAGACGATATAACTGGAGAAATAGTTAAAGAACAAACCAACACACAAACAAAAAACTTTTTAGAGAAGATTATTTCCAAACTTTTGTTTTGGGAATAATTTCTCTTTCCTTTTATTTTAATCGAAAGTTATATATATTATATATATCCTTACTTCTTATAAAAATTTATTAAACGGAGGTGGACTTATTGAAAAAAATAATTTTAAGTATGATATTCTTAGTATCCATGTTAGCAATTTCTAGTTGTGCAATAAACAATGAAGATGCAACAGGGAGTGTAGTAAAACCATCACTCACTACTCCTGGAGAAACTGATACAAAAGATTCAACAATAGAGGGTACAAAAACAAATGAAAAGTCATTGGGTTTTTTAGATACAATAAAGGCCGCATTAACAAGAACTCAAGCAAAAAATACAGAACGACAAACAATTTCGAAATCAGACGTTCAAAGTACACAAAAAGATGACGGAGAATGGATATTCCTAAGGAATGGAACTAACGAAACAAACTGTCTAGACGCAGATTACAATTATGATTTGAAAGTAACATTGCCAGATCTTGGTTTATTTGCAGGCTACTATCAAAATAAAAGTTTAGAAGCAGATTTAGATCACAATGGAAATGTTTCTCTCTCTGACTTCGCATTATTTGGTAGTTATTACAACAATTGCGATTATTCAAATCAAACAGAAGATGTTTGGTGTGAAGACACAGATGGAGGAATTAACTATTTTGTGAGAGGAACAGTAACAAATTACAACTATCCATGGACTAACTTTACAGATTACTGTTTAGATCACGAGGGATATTCTAATGTAATGGAATATTACTGTTTACCAAATAGTACTCTAGCAATGACAAACTATAATTGCTCTACAGGAAACAGCAGTAGTTGGTGTATGAACGGGGCATGTATATAAAATAAATATTTTTTCTTTTTTTATTTTAAAACCGCTTTAATTCTTCTAACACCAGAACCAACAGATTTTTGCTTTACAACTTTAAACTTTCCCAACTTTTTAGTATTAGGAACATGTGGTCCAGAACAGATTTCTTTTGAAAATTTACCGACTGAATAAACAAAAACTCTTTCGCCATATTTATGCTCAAAAACACCTTCGGCACCAACCTCTTTTGCCTTTTTTACACTCATCTCTTCTCTAACAACTTCTAGCCCTTCTTTTATTTTTTCATTAACAAGATCCTCAATTTTTTTAACTTCATCCTTTTCCAACTTTCTATCAAAACTGAAATCAAATCGTAACCTCTCAGAATTAATATTAGATCCTCTTTGTTCAACTTTATTTCCTAAAACTTTTTGCAAGGCAGTATACAATAGGTGACAAGCAGTATGCAATTTAGTAGTTTCTTCAGAAGTATCAGCCAAACCACTCCCAAATTTTCCCTTAGTAGCAGTTCTACTCAATTTTTGATGTTTATTAAATTCTTTTTCATAGCCTTTAACATCAACTTTAATTTTCTTCTCTTTAGCCAATTCCAAGGTCATTTCCAAGGGAAAACCAAAAGATTGAAACAAAAGAAATGATTCCTTTCCAGATATTTTTTTATTTTTTGAAAACTTCTCAAATCTCCTCAATCCCTTTTCTAAAGTTTTTCCAAATTTAATTTCCTCTTTTTCAATTTCATCCAAAATAAATTTTTTCTTTTCCTTCAAATTAGAATAATCTTTCGAATTAATTTCAATAACTACCTCAGCTAATTCTTTAGTAAACTTTTTGTTAATCTTTAATAAATTCCCGTGTCTAATTGCAACTCGAATTAATCTTCTCAAAACATATCCTTGATCAACATTACTTGGAACAACTCCATCTCCAAATAGAAAAGTAGCTGATCGAATATGGTCACAAATTTTACGAATAGAAAATTCATTATCTAACTTAGCTAATCCCTTTATCTTATTTACAATGGGCAATAACAAACTGCACTCATAAAGATTTTCTTTTCCTTCTAGAATTGCATATATTCTTTCATAGCCGCCACCAAAATCAACATTTTTCTGTTCCAGTTCTTCATATTTTCCTTTAGAATCTTTATTGTATTGCATAAAAACATTATTCCCTATCTCGACCCAATTTTTATTTTTTACATCAAACTTATTGGGCATTTCGTCATTAGATATCCAATAAAATATTTCAGTATCAGGACCACACGGACCAGTCTTACCTGCAGGACCCCAGAAATTTTCTTTCTTATCTAAATAAACGATTCTATCTTTTGGAATTCCCAAACTGCCCCAGATTTTAGCACTCTCTTTATCTTTTGGGACATTTTTATCTCCTTCAAATACAGAAATAGCAATTTTATCCTTGTCCAAGTTTAGCCAATCTTTTCCCGTCAGAAATTCAAATGTAAGCTTAATTGCCTCTTCTTTCCAATAATCTCCTAAAGACCAATTGCCAAACATTTCAAAGAAAGTTAAATGAACATCATCTCCAACTTCCTCAATATCTCCCGTTCTTAGACATCTTTGTACATTAACTAGCCTTTCTCCAGAAGGATGTTTCTCTCCAAGTAAAAATGGAACTAAAGGGTGCATTCCTGCAGTTGTAAATAAAACCGTGGGATCGTTCTCAGGAATTAAAGAGCTATTTTTTATCTCTTTATGTTTTTTCTTTTTGAAAAATTCAATATATTTTTTCCTTAACTCTCTTGCTTCCATAGAAACTAAAGACTAAACTTAATTTAAAAAACTTTTTAATGTCCAAAATATACAGAAAAGTTAGGTAACTTAAGTTTCTTCTCTTTATTTGTTCTAAAATTCAAAATATCAGAATCAATACAATTTTCTTCATTGTCACAAACAATGATTTGATAGTTATGCCATGTTTTTGGATGTAAGTCAGTTAAAACATAGTTATGTTCCATCTTATACTCTGTAGAAATTATCTCCATGTCTAAATCTCCTTCCCCATATCTCAAAGTAGAAGTACTGGCCTCGCTAGTATTAAATTTCACTCTAGCACTAGTAGGTTGTATTCCGTAAACTTGAATGTCCCAGATTTCAGGAATTTCATTAGAGGCAAATAAATGAGAACCCCCTCCCCATTCAAATTCATCCCTCAAATCAAAAAAAGTAAAATAACTAATGTTCTGACTTCCAATAATCTGTTCATGCTCTCCTTGATAATAGTTATTATCAAAGAAGTTACTTCCACTTTCAATTACATCAACACTACTCCCAACGTAAATTGCAAGTTCCCCTAGATTAACAAACATAGTATTATTGTACCAACTAGAATTATACAATGGTCTTCCAGCGGATTCAGTATTATCTATCCTCATACATCTATCATAATTGCAATTAACAACATTATCAAAAATTTTATTATTCCATCCAGCATTATCTACAATAGCAACAGTCGTAGCATTATAAACTTCATTTCCAAAAACCAAAGCATCATTATTTCCTTTCAAAGCCAGGCCATATCCACCACCATCAAGATAATTTCCACTAATTATAGAATTTTTAGTAAATCCAACAAACAAATTATGCTTATATGTTTCCTCTGCTGGCATATACAATCTGTTTCCAGAAATATTTGCTCCAATTAAATCAAATTCCTGCTCAGACTCTGAACCAACAGCTATACCATACCTATTCAAAGAATGGTAAATAAAAAATGAATTATTAACCATTCTTGGATTTTCAACATCTTTAATATTGGAATAAACAGTTATCCCATTACCATCTCCAATATATAACTCATTATTCTCAATAATAAAGTTATCAGAATCTATAACTCTAATAAACGTAGCATATGTATCTAAAAAGAGAGGATTCTCTTCAGATCCAAAGATATTGTTTTTTATAGAAGAGTTGCTAGAATTAAATGCATATAGCAAACTTTCTTTTCCCGAAAAAAATTGATTATTTTCTATCCTACTATTTTTCAAATTAGTTAATATAACTGGACTAAAATCCATATGGAGATTATCATAACCAAAAGTATTGTTCTCCATTACATTATTTTCTCCTCCTTTCAGAGAAATCCCATAATCTAGAAAATTAATAAACTGATTATTTCTAAAAACCTTATTACCATATGAAGAATCCATCCCCAACACTGCAGAATTTTGTCCATCGAAAACAAATCCCTCAAAAATAGTCAATTCTGGACCAACAAATAAAATCATTCTATTTACATCAGGACCAACTTTCAGAACAACATTCCCCATCCCGATGAAAGTTCTATTTTCCTTTTCTTGATTAACATATAAATATCCTCCCCATTGGCTATCTTCAAGATATTCTCCTTCATAAATAAGGATTTCAGAGTTTTCGTTAGAGTTTTCTAAAGAATAAGCAATACTTTTCCAAGCAGTTTCATAACTCAATCCCTCTGAAGAGTCACTTCCATCAACCCTTACATGGTAAGTTTCTCCAAGAACAAATGGGGACACAAGAAAAAAAATGAGAAATATAACTTTTTTTGACATTGTAACCGAGGAAATGGGGCTTTTTTTATAAAAATTTATTATCTCCATAATATATTATAGAAAATTATTTAAATGAAAAATATAAAATATAAATATGAAAAAAGGGGTTGTATTGTTATTTTTATTGCTAGTAAGTATATTCCAAGCTAGTGCTGCAACTTACTACGTTTCTAAGCAAGGGAGTGATGCAAATGCAGGTACATCCTGGGCAGATGCATGGCTAACAATAAATAACGCAGAAAACAATGCAGGCGCACATTCTTTAATCTATGTGGGGGATGGAACCTACAGAGAACAATCTTATGGATCAACAGATTATTTAGTCTTAGATAATGCTGTCCAGAATAGAACTTTTGTTTCTTTTAACAGATCTCAGGCAATAATCCAACCGAATAAAAGTACTGGAAGTGTAGTTGTAAGATTCATTGCTGGAGCAAACAATGTAACTTTCAAAGGCTTTGTATTAGATGGAAATAATACAGCCTCCTCAGGAATGTGGGCAGACCAAGGGACTGGGTATATCTTCCTTTACAATAATACATTTGTAAACACAACCACCCAAGCAATCCACCTATACGATAACGGTGGTTCTTCAGGACCAAAACACAACTGGCATATAGGGGGAATGTGTTCAACAACACAAAAATAGGAATTCTTGGGTCTCACTCAGAGAATATCACAATCTTAAACAATAACTTCACATACAAACTAACAGACTCAGCAATAAAGATGTACTATGCAGGGTCTAATAACACTTTGATACAAGGAAATTTCTTCGAAAATAACTCCCAGACTAGACAGATATTAATAGATGATATAGGAACAAATTGTCAAATAAAAGACAATACATTTGGAAGTCCAAATGATTATATAACCAAATATTCAATAGAGTTAAACAGTGCACCAAATGTTTTAATAAAAAACAACACATTCTGGCAAGGTAATTTCTCTGCAGCTTGGGTTTCAATTTATGCTATTGGAAATAACAATTCTGGATTAAAGGTACAAAACAACAGATGGGGTAATGACACAGCTTTCCTAAATCTCTCAACAGGATATGCTCTTTACGTAGTAAATGCATCTCACAGTATATATGAAAATAACTCTTTATACCTACAAGATGGAAAGGGAATTATCATAAGGGGATCAAAGAATGGAAGACACAAAAATATGACAATAAGAAATAACACTTTTGATCATGATGTAACTGCTACATCCATTCCAAACAGATTGTCTATAGCAATTGGGGGAGATAATATTCTTAATAACGATGGAGACCTAAACGATACCATAATAGAAAACAATACAATAAGAATGGCAAGTGTACACACTAGCAAGCACCCACTATTCACAGCATCAAATTTCAACGTGACAATAAGATATAATACTGTAATTGGTGGAGGATATGGAATCTTATCCAAACATGACACGCTCTATAGAGCTTACAACAACACTATGGAGAACCAAACAAACTTTGAAGGGTTTGTAACAAGAGCGGGGCATAATATCTCTGTATACAACAATACTTTCCTTTGCCCAAACTATAACAGAACTGAAAGCCCATATGCCATAGTAGCAAAGAATGCTAATGAAGGCCCAGCAAGAAATGTAACTAACTTCCAATCATACAATAATAGATTCTACATGCACAATCAAAGTTACATATATGCCTTTTCAGAGAATGGAACAAATTTCTCAAATACTAACTTTACATCTCATGATAATATAATAATTTTAAATAATTCAAACCAGAATATGTCATGGGAAGTCAACAGTATAAATAGATATAATTTTACGGAGTTTCAAAAGAATTACACATTAGAAACAAATTCTATATTCTCGGCAACAAGAGAAGTTCCATGGGTTTTTAATAAATCAAGTAATGTATCTCATACAACTGGAACAATAAATTGGACTAGTCAAGAATCTGCAAATGCTTCTATAGATTATGGGACTTCTTTATCTTTTGGGACAACATATGGAAACACAAGTTTAGGACTATTTCATTCGATAAATATATCTGATTTAGTTAGGGGGACACAATATTATTATAACATAACTATGTGTGATTATGAAAATAATTGTAATGAGACTGGACCATACAATTTCACCACATTAGTAGACGCTCAAGATGATTCTTCAGATGATTCTGGTGGAGATAGCTCCCCAGATTATGTGGGAGTAGATTATTATGAACCCGATGCAGAAGAAATAGAAAATAGATTGATGTGGAGGGATGTTAAAGAAAGAGATTCAATAAACTTCATATACAGAGATGAATCACACAGAATAGAAATAAGAAGATTTTTTTATGATAAATCCAAGATAGTAATCTTTTCTGAACCAAAAGAAGTGATAGTTTATTTTGGTAGAATAAAAAGAGTAGACCTGGACCTAGACGGAGAAGATGATATAATTGTAGAGGCAACAAAGCAAACAATATCAACTTTCAAAATAAGTATAAGAGAAATTAATATTCCAGTTTCAACAGAATATGAAGGGCCAGAAGAAGAAATTACAGGAGAATCAATCGCTCCAATCATAGAAGAAGATTACCAAGAAGAAACTTCTTACGGAAATTTAATCATTCCAATACTCTCACTATTCGCAATAATAGGAATAGCTGGAATATTATTGGTATTGGTAAGTTTAAAAAGAAAAAAGAAAAAATCAAGATAATTCTAATTTTTTTAATCTAGAACGAATATCATTGATCTCTTCGTCCAATTCAAATTTATGTTCTTTCTTTTCTGATATTTTTGTTGAAGTCTTTTTCTTGGTAGTTTTTTCTTTAATTTTCACATCATCAGATTTAGGAAGATGTTTCTTCAAAGAATTTGTCTCCTTTCCAATTTTTTTCATAACTACTACCAATTTTTTAAAAATTTCTGCCTTTTCTTCCTTGAATTTTTGATAACTTTCCCATTTTTTTAAAAGTTCAGCAGATTCAATGGCGGTCTCTAGAATATCTTTCCTTAAATGATCTGGTTGATCAACCTTCACATAAGTAATACTTTCTTCCTTTTTGGAAACCTTTTTTGCCGCCATTTAATATCACATTTCAAACAGTTTTCTATCAACATTGAGTAATTTTTCTTTTATTTTATCTAAATCAGAATTCCATTTTTCTAATTCTTTATTTTCTTCAGATCTTATTTTATGGATATCATCTAGTAAACCGTCTGCTTCACTACACAATTCTTTAATTTTGTGTATATCTTCTATTGCACCCTTATAGTTATCTATTTTAACAAAGATTGGCTTATCTCCTGTAGGAAGAGAACTTTTTTTCCTTTCAACAATAACTGGCTTTTGTACTTTTATAGGGGCAGGTTTTCCTACTTCTCTTTTTATAGTTCCAAACTCTTGTCCATAATCAGGTAATTTTGGCATTTCAGAAGCAATTTTTGGCTTCTCTAATGGAATTGGATCAAATTCAGGAACTTTAGAATCGAGATTCTTCTCTTTTTTCTTGAAAAAAGACATTTTATTAACACCTCCAAAGATTATTAAAATTTTATTTTAGCATTATATAAACCTTCTTTACTATTTTAAAGTAGTAAACTTTATAAAGGCAAAGATTTTTAAATATCTTAGTATAGAAAACCAAGAATGGTGAAAAATGGATGTTGTGATAGAAAAAGAAATAGAGAACCTTGTATCTCAATTAACTGGAGAAGAAGCCGTAAATGTAGTTAAGTATATTCTTTCCCAAGGGGAAAACGTATCCGAATTTTTAATTGCTGAAAAACTAGAAGCTCCAATAAATCATATTAGAAATGTTCTTTATAGACTTCAAGAAAACAACCTTATTACATTCACAAGAAAGAAAGATAAAAAGAAAGGCTGGTATATTTATTACTGGACTTTTAATCACGCAGAAGCAAAAGCAACAATAAAAAGAATGAAAGACAGCCGAATAGAAAATCTTAGAAAAAGACTAGAAAGAGAAGATTCAAGTACATTTTATACGTGCTCATCTAAATGTTTGAGAATAAAATTTGATAACGCACTAGAAAATGACTTTAGATGCTCAGAGTGCAATAAAGTTTTAAAAGAAATTAGCAATACTAAAGTAATAAAAGAAATTAAAAAAGAGCTTTCAATGCTAGAAGAAACCTCTTCAGAAGAACATTCTACAATTGCAGAAGTAACTGCTTAAGGGCCAAAGAAAACTTTCGCTCCATCAAAAGGATCAAAAGGAATCATGTTGAAGATAAATAACATCAAGTTAATATTTCTAGTCATCAACCAAAAATTTAAGGAACTATGAGACAATGTATCTTTCTTCGTTTTTATAACAATAAAAGAAACCCCCCAAAGTACTAAATTAGTTAAGGGTCCAGCAAAGGCAATTAACCTATATACAAATGGAAGGGAATCAACCATTCCAGGGATAGTAACATACCCAGGAGCAATTATCAAGAAAGGAGAATTAATCAATCTTAAAACTAATCCCAAACCCAATCCAAAGTAGAAAATTTCAAAACTTGCACTATAACCAAAACTCATTGCAACAAATTTATGGGCTAACTCATGCAAAACAACAGCCGGTGCAGCTATTAACGTTGCAAACCACAGATCTTCCCATCTAAACCTCTTTTTATGCATCATATCATAAACAGTCTTAGGTTTTCTTGAGAATAAACCCATGAATATAAATCCCAAAACTAGCGAAGTTGCAGCCAATTTTAAAATTTCTAAAAATGTGATTAAAACCATGATAAAATTAAACTTACTCCTTTTTTAAAAGTTTTGCTAAAGATAGCTGGCCAACCTTTTCTGCTTACTTTTCCTATGCATTAACTTACTAACCTTAAATAATTCATTAGCATCTACTCGGAAGTCTTTCATAATTTTGGCTCTAACATAATTCATCAAGGATTCTTTTGAGTCAAATTCTAAAGGGACTTTATTTTTCAAAGAGATTCTTGTACTCTCTCTGCAAACCCAGACACCAAGGGGAAATTTATCTTCATTAGTAATAAACCTAAAAACTAAAACCGCTCCTTGTTTTCTTAATTCAGATAATTTCTCTAAAATTCCAATTCTGCATGCATAATATCCTCCAGCAGTTTCTTCAACATAGCCTTTCTTCCCAAAATAATCTTCATAATCTGTTCCATAAAAATTTCCCGTTTTACTCCAGGGATTTGTATTTAATGGAACTTCCATTTCAAACAATTCAAAACCCCATATATCTGGAAAAAACATAATCATATAATAATTTCCCAAATAACCAGAGAAATAAACCTGATAATCTACTTCTTGGTAAAATCTAATGTCTTTTAGTAATTCTTTTCCCAGTGTGTCATCTGTTGCAGTTATACTCCATCTTGTAGGAACTAACCTTCTATTTTTTTGTTTTCCTAATAATCCAATACTTAAAATTTTACTTAAGAAATTCTCATCCATTCCTTTGTCATATAATTTATACAAACCTTCAACAGACTTCATATCTCCATCAGAAACAGTCTTATCTACAACAGTTTTTATTTTTGGATTTTCTGTTAACTTAATATTTTTTACATTTGCATTATTACTCAATGGTTTTGCCACATTTTCCATTTTAAGTATATTTTTTGGTTTATTTTTTAGAAAAACTTCCATATCTACAGGTTTATGTGCCATCCCAACTTCCTGACTTAGATCTAATAGTCTATTATCAAAGTTTTTTACACTGCTTTGAAACCTTGCGTTAACTAATTGTGCTCTTAATTTCAAAATATCTTGGTCTTTTAATCCTTGCTTAACCCACTCTTTAGGATTATCCATTAGGTAAGAAGATTCTTCTTTTTGTGTAGGACTCAAAACTCCAACGTTTACTTTCGGATAACCAAATCTTCCAACAAAAACTGCTGGAGGAGAATTTCCAAAAAAGTCTAAACTATTTAGATTTAAATTAGAAAAATTGAATTTAATTACATCTCTTTGAGCATATCCACTCTTTCCCATAAATTTAGTAGTTTTAACATCTTTAAATACTTAATTTGTGTACTTGACAATATATATTAGAAACCTTTATAAACAAAACTTTGCCCCAAATTCTTATCATGTATAAAAAACTAAGAAATCTTTGGAAATCTCCAGAAAAGTCTCTAATGAGAGACAGATTAATAGAGTGGAGAAGAGATCCAGCAATACTGAGGATAGATAAGCCTACTAATATTTCTTCAGCTAGGTCAATTGGATACAAAGCAAAAGAAGGTTTCATAATAGTTAGAGTGAGAGTAATCAGGGGCGGAAGAATGAGGCCCCAAATAAAGAAAGGTAGACGTTCAAAAGCAGCTAGAAGAAAAAAGATCGTTGGAATGTCATATCAATGGATAGCAGAACAAAGAGCTCAGAAATTCTATAAAAATCTAGAGGTATTAAACTCATACAAAGTAGGAAGAGATGGAAAACATTTTTGGTATGAAATAATCTTAATAGATCCACAACATCCAGTAATAAAAAAAGATAGAAAATTAAACATGCTTGGAAAAAAAGCAAACAAAAAGAGAGTAACACACGGTTTAACATCTGCAGCAAAGAAGAGTCGTGGACTAAGTAAAAAAGGAAAAGGTGCAGAAAAAATAAGACCTGGAAGAAGAGCTAACAAAGGACGTTCAAAGTAACTTTTATAAACTTATTTTATAGTTTTTATCCATGCTTACGAAAACTCAAATACTAGAATTTAGAAAATATCTCAAAAAAGCAAAAAATCCACTATTTTTCTTTGATGATGACCCAGATGGATTATGTTCATATTTAATACTAAAAAAATATATTGACAAAGGAAAGGGAGCAGTACTAAAAACAACCTCAGTTTTAGATCTAAATTTATTTCACAAGGTTGAAGAATACAACCCAGACGTTATTTTCATATTAGATATACCAATAGTGTCTCAAGATTTTATAGATAGGTGTGAAGTTCCAATTCTATGGTTAGATCATCATTCCCCAATAAAAAGAAAGGGAATAAAATACTTCAATCCTATGTTAAAATCCAAGAAAACAGTCCCCACAACACATATGGCTTATGAGATAACAGAAGAAAAAGAACTATTCCTAGCAACCATAGGAACAATTTCAGATTGGTATTTGCCTAAATATACAAAAGAGTTTTCAAAAAAATATCCAGACATATTGTCACTAAAAACAAAAACTCCACCTGAAGCAATATTTGATTCAAAACTAGGGGAGTTAATTACTATTTTTTCCTTATCACTAAAAAAATCAACTTCAATAGTTCATAAAATATCAAATCTATTGCTAAAAATAGAAGATCCATATGAACTGTTAGAAGAAAAAACTTCTAGATCTAAATTTATTATTAGAGAAATAAAACAACTATTGGTAGATTATAAAGCAGTAATGGACAATGTTGCAAAACAAAAACCAGGGAAAGATAAATTATACATTCTAGAGGTACCAAAAACAAAAAATTCATACATTAGTATTCTATCAAACTATGTTATTTACAAGAATCCGAAGAAAATAGTTTTAGTAATAAGAAGAAAAGGAGATAAAATAATGATGAGTCTAAGGAGCCATAAAGTAAATATTCGCGACCCATTAGAAAAAGCTTTAGATGGATTAGATGGGTTTGGCGGGGGGCATGAAAATGCATGCGGGGCATCAGTAAATACAGAACAATTTGAAGAATTTATTAAAAGGTTCAAGGAATATCTAAAATGAAAAAAATAATCTTATTACTAATAATTTTAATTTCAATAAACATAGCAACCGCCCAAGAGAATTACAATACTCATTCATCTTTAGAGATTGATTTTTTACTAAATTCTCAAGTATCCCTAGTTGGTTCAGGAACATTAAATGAACTGACAGCCAGAGTATTCCTGGAGCCACAAAGAGATGATCTACAAGAGATTTTATCTTCAGAAGAATCTTCAACTCCAAGTGCAGAAGTTTTCTCAAATGGTGAATTAAAATTTGTATGGGATGTTCAAACTACAGGCTATCAGTTTAGCACAAATAGAAAAATAAAAACTACTAACGTATTATTAAAAGTTCCAGATATAGAATTCCCTTACCCAGAGTTATCAACCGAATATCAAGAATACTTGCAATCCGAGGAAACAATAGACATAACCCCGGAGATTATCTCAAAAACATCTGAGATAATACAATCTGAAGATAATGCATATTTAACAGTACACAAAATAGGAAACTGGATACACTCTAACATAGAATACGATTTAAATACATTAACTGAAAAAGCATCACAAAAGTCTTCATGGGTTCTAGAAAATGAATACGGGGTATGTGATGAAATAACCTCTTTATTTATATCGATGGTAAGATCTGTTGGAATTCCTGCAAGATTTATTTCCGGGATGGCATATACAAATTCAAACGATAATTTTGGAAATCACGGATGGGCAGAAGTATATTATCCAGATTATGGATGGGTACCATATGATGTTACTTATGGTCAACTTGGATGGATAGACCCGACCCATATTGCTTTACAAAAATCAAAAGATGTTGAGAGTTCAATAATTTATGAATGGCAAGCTTCGGGAGATCTAAGTTTGGACACATCTGGAGACATTTCAACAGTTTCCTCAATATCTAGCCTTGGGAGCACAATTCCCGCAGTTTTTGATACCTCTATTGTAGCATTAGCAGATAATGTTGCTCCAGGAAGCTATGTGCCAGTTCAAATAAAAGTAAAAAATCCATATAACGCATACTTATCAGACAATATAATAATAACAAAAGCACCAGGACAATTAGAAAATAATCAGAAATTAATTGCCTTAAAACCACTGGAAGAAAAAGATATATTCTGGATATTCCATCTCCCCGAAGATGTACCACCAAATTCTTTACACACTACCTCTGTGGAATTTATGGACCTTTATGGTTCTAAAAAATCAACAACCATATCCTTTGCGGAAGGGAATGAATTAATAACTTTGGAAGATGCAGAGGAGATGGTAGCTGCCTTATCAGTTGAGGAAGAAGAAGCATACTCGAATCAAATATTTTTAAATTGTAATCCAAAAAAATCTTATCTTTATTCATTTGAAACATTAAAAATAAATTGCTTAGTTAGAACATTCAATAATGAAATAAACGGATTAAGTTTATGTTTAGAAGAAACATGTGAACTTTTTGACATGCCACCAAATTCAGAAAAGGAATTTACATTTGGATTTGATAGTAGTAAAAATACAATAAGAGCAATATTAAAAAATTCAGATATTGAAGTAAAAAGAAATATTATTGTTGGGATAATTGAAAAACCAAAAATAGAAATTTCAAAAATAGATATAACTGAGGTTAATTATGATGAAGAAATAGAAATACCAATAACAGTCTCAAGTCAAACTCCCTTAAAAAATATAATATTTAATCTAAATAGATTTAATCCGGTTAAGTTCAATGAATTAGAGGGATCAAAATCATTCACGTTCACAGTTAACTCTAAATATTTAAATTCTGAAAAAATGGAAATTGAGTTAGAATATCAAGATGAATATGGGAATGAATATACTCAAAAACATTCTCAAAATATAAAAGTTAACAATCTACCATGGTACTGGAAATTTATAAATTTATTCAGAAACTAAAACTAAGTTTCACAAAAGGATTACATAAACCTAGATTTCTATCCAATAAGGAAATAAATAGAATTAGATTACTTAACGAAGCAAATAACCACGGAGTAGAGCAAGTTCTCAATAAAAAATACGCTATTTTGGTTTTTCATGATTCTTCATTTAGGAAACCAACTAAAAAAATAACAAAGAAAATAGGGAAAGAAACTATATTCCCGGCGATACCTTTCTCAGAAATAAAAAACTCTATTTCGGCTTCTCCTTCAAAAAAAATACATAAATATTTAACAAAAAATATTAAAATAAAATCAGATTGGGCTTCTTTGTTAGTTGGATATTAATAACTCTTAGCAATATAAACAATTTCCTTTGCAGGTTTTCCACACACTATACATTTTCCTTTAGCTTTCTCTTTTTTATTTGCTAAGGTTCCACGTACCTCTGCCAAAATATCTTTCTCAATTTTTTCAGCACATTTCAGTCCTTCTTCACTAACAGAGCACCAATCAACACGACCAATTTTCCCTTCATCCATAGCTCTCTTAAGTTCACTTTTAGTTTTACAATTAACAATCCTTCCGCGCATTAATTTCCCAGAATTTTTTAATAGTCTATCATCAAATTCTTTTCCAAATTTATTTAGATTTTTTAATTCGGAAATAGATATATTGCTTTTCTCGCAAGTGTCTCTAACAAATAAAGTTAGTTTTTTATTTTTTACTTCTTTTTCACCAATTTCTAATCTAAACGGAACTCCCTTAAGTTCCCACTCATTAAATTTCCAACCTGGACTATAATCTTCTCTATCATCAATTTCGTAACTAATATCCATCAACTTAAGTGCTTTCTCAATTTTCTCAATATATTTTAAAACTTTATTTTTATTATTTTTCTTATATATAGGAACAACAACTAAGTTTATTGGAGAAATGCAATATGGCAAAACTAATCCTTTGTCATCTCCATGAGTTGAAATCACAGAAACTAATATTCTTGAAATTGCAGGACCATATGCAGTAGTATAAAGATATTCTTCTTTTTCATGTTTATCAGTAAATGTTGCTCCAAAAGCTCTGGAAAATATTTGTCCCATATAATGTGTTGAAGGTTGTTGAATTAATTTGCCATCAGGCATAATAACATCAGAACCAATTGTATACTCGGATCCAGCAAACTTATCCCACTGGGGTCGCTTCATAGCTAAAAAAGGAACACCAAACTTTCCGTGCATTATTGTTTCTGTGATTTCAATATCCTCTTGAACTTGTGCCTCGGCTTCTTCCCTAGTTGCAAAAGCGTTATGGGCCTCTATCCAGTTAAATTCTCTTCCTCTAATTAAAGGCCTAGTTGCTTTAGTATCATACCTAAAAACAGATCCCTTTTGATATAATTTTAAAGGTAAATCTTTGTGACTTCTAACCCAGTAACCAAACATAGGTGTAAATACAGTTTCACTTGTTGGTCTTAATGCTAACTTTTCTTCATCTTTGCCTGTTTCCAACCAAAAAACTTCAGGAGTAAATCCTTTTACATGACTAGATTCTTTTTTTAAATTAGATTCTGGAATTACAGAGGGCATAATCACCGGTTTGTGTCCCTTTCTTTGTAGTTCTTTTTCATAAAGGGCATACATTTTTTCTATAGCCATAGTTCCCCAAGGTCTTATTATAATAAATCCTTTGGTTCCAAGCCTTAAATCTACTATCTCAGCTTTTTGAATAATTTGAGAATACCACTCTGAAAAGTTTTCATTCTTTTTTACAGTTAGTCCTTCCTGACTTTGTTTTTTCATAGAACTCTTTGGATTAAACTAACTTTTAAAACTTTTCCTTCCTAAAAAACAAAATAAAGCGGGTCCGCCCGGATTTGAACCGGGATCCTTCGGGCCGAAACCGAAAATTCTATCCAGATTAAACTACGGACCCAATACGCTTAATGTCGAAATACGGCTTCATCGCAAGTTTACACATAAACTCCACCATTCGGCTCCACATCAAGCTGATTTTATAATCAAAATACACTTTAAATAGCTTACTACCAAAACAAATTTAAACTAAAAGCAATAAAATCTAACTATGTCTCAATTCTATAAATTAACAAAAGAGGAAACAATAAAGCAATTACAAACTAATGAAGAAATAGGACTAAAAAATTTAAAAGTAGACTTGAGAAGAAAAAAATACGGTTTAAATGAAATCACCCATGAAAAGAAGATTTCACCTTTTAAAATATTCTTTCAACAATTCATAAACCCCCTAGTATATATTTTAATAGCAGCAATAATAATATCTTTAGCAATTCAACATTTTATAGATGCCTATGTTATTTTAGCTATTGTAATCTTGAATGCTGTTTTAGGATTTACTCAAGAGTATAAAGCAGAAAAGGCACTAGAGATGCTAAAAAAGATGGCAGCCCAACATGCCAGGGTTTTAAGGAACGGACATACAAAAGTAATTGAAGCAACTAAATTAGTTCCAGGAGACATATTAATTCTAGAAACTGGAGATAAAATTCCCGCAGATGCAAGAATAATAGAATCAGTTAATCTAAGAGTAAATGAAGCAGTTTTAACAGGAGAATCAATACCAAAGGATAAAGTTACAAATCCAATAAAAGAAGATTCAGCACTAGCAGACCAACTAAATATGCTTTTTGCAGGAACAGTAGTCGCATACGGTCGAGGAAAGGCAGTAGTTACAGGAACAGGAAACAAAACAGAGTTTGGTAAGATTGCAGATTCATTACATTCAATAGAAGAACACATGACTCCCCTACAAAGAAAATTAGGGAAATTTGGAAAAAAATTAGGAATAATAACTTTGGGGATAATTACTGTTGTTTTCTTACTTGGTTTATTGAAAGGAATACCTTTCATAGATTCTTTAATGACATCAATTAGTTTAGCTGTAGCAGCAATTCCAGAAGGACTCCCAGCCGTGGTAACTATTTCTTTAGCAATAGGTGTAAAGAGGTTAGTAAAAAATAAAGCGTTAATAAGAAAACTGGGAGCTGTAGAGACATTAGGTTCTACAACAGTTATTTGTTCAGATAAAACTGGAACAATTACCTCTGGGGAAATGACTGCAAAAGTAATATACGCTAATAACTCAATAATCAAGGTTTCAGGTTCAGGCTATTCTTTAGACGGTTCCTTTACTGAAAAAGGACAGACATTCAACCCAGAGAAAATAAATAAACTTCTAGAGGCGTCTTATTTATGCAACAATTCAAATCCACAAGAAAAACAAGGGGCCCCTACAGAATTAGCTCTAAAAATAGTATCACAAAAAGCAAAAGTAAAAACTAATTTTGAAAGAACAGATGAAATTCCGTTTGATTCTAATAAAAAATATATGGCAACAATAGATAAAAATGGAAAAACAAAGAACGCTCACGTAAAAGGAGCCCCAGAAATAATTCTAGAGATGTGTAGTCAAATTTTCACAGGAACAAGAACGAGGCCAATGACTGAAAAAGATAAAGAAAAGATAACAGAAATAAATGATAAGATGGCCAATTCTGCATTAAGAGTTCTCGCATTCGCATATTCTGAAGATGATTCAACAAAAAATCTAATATTTTTAGGATTAATAGGGATGCTTGACCCTCCAAGAGAATCAGTTCCTGATGCAATTAAAATTGCTAAAAAAGCAGGAATAAGAGTAGTAATGATAACTGGAGACAATGCACTAACCGCAAAAGCAATTTCTTCACAAATAGGAATAAAATCAGAGGTAGTAACTGGAGTTCAATTAGATAGGATGTCGGACGAAGCATTACTAAACACAGTAAAACAAGTTTCTATTTTTGCTAGAGTTAATCCGGAGCATAAAGTAAAAATTCTAGAGGCATTTCAAAAAGATAATCAGATTGTAGCAATGACTGGGGACGGAATTAATGATGCTCCTGCTCTAAAAAAGGCAAATGTGGGTGTAGCAATGGGTATATCTGGAACTGATGTTTCAAAGGAAGCTTCAGATATGATTATAATGGATGACCACTTTTCTACAATTGTAGGTGCAATAAAATATGGTAGGTCCATTTATGATAATATAAAGAAATTTGTAAAATTCTTGCTTTCTGCGAACCTTGGGGAGATATCTGTAATCTTCTTTTCCTTGCTCTTTTCATTTCCACTTCCATTATTACCCTTACAGATATTATGGGTTAATATAGTAACAGATGGGCTTCCAGCCTTAGCTTTAGGAAGTGATCCAGCCGAGAAAGATATAATGAAGAGAAAACCACGTTCATCAAAAGAAACAATACTATCTGGAACGAAAGGATTCATAATAACCACCACAATAGTAGCAACAATAATTGTTTTAGGTTTATTCTCACTAGAGTATTTTGTAACAGAGAACTTAGAGCGAGCTAGAACGATAGCGCTTACAACTCTCATATTTTTTGAATTATTCTTGTCATTTTCATGTAGGTCAAAAACAAAGAATATTTTCAAGTTAGGGTTTTTAACAAATAAATATTTAATCGGAGCAGTTTTATTATCTATAATATTGCATCTGTTCCTACTCTATACTCCACTAGCAGGAATATTTAGTTTAGTAGGATTATATTGGATGGATTGGGTAAGGATATTGAGTGCATCAATAATTGGAGTTGCAGTATTGGAAGTTAGGAAATTTTTCTTAAAATAAAAAACTATATAAATAAAATTTCTAAAAATTAACTTAATGGACAGAAATCTATTTAGAGCATCTGCACTTTTATGTGGAACTGTAATCGGAGCAGGAGTTTTAGGAATTCCTTATGTGATAGCACAAGCAGGGTTTCTAACTGGACTTTTAACAATACTAATCTTAGGAACAGCCATATTATTCTTGAATTTATTCCTTGGTGAAATAGTACTAAGAACCCCGGGCAATCACCAACTTCCCGGATATGCAGAGAAATATCTTGGAAAATGGGGAAAGAGAATTATGTTATTATCTATGTTTGCTGGAATATACGGGGCACTAATTGCATATTTAATTGGTGAAGGTACAACTCTTTCAGCAATCTTCGGATTTACTCCAATGGTTTTCTCACTAATATTTTTCGTGATAGCATCAATAATAGTCTTCATAGGTCTAAAAGCAATAACAAAATCAGAATTAATTTTTTCTACAATAGTTTTACTTTTAGTTCTAATAATATCGGCATTTGCAATTTTTTCAGGAAATTTTAATTTAGAGAATCTATCTACTTTTAGTCTATCAAATTTGCTAATTCCTTACGGAGTAATTCTTTTTGCATTTGTGGGGGCTGCAGCAATTCCCGAAATGAAGCAATGTTTAATTAGAGACAGAACCAAATTAAAAAAAGCAATTATAGTTGGTTCAGGGATTCCAATAATATTCTATCTTATATTTGCCTTAGCAACCGTTGGAGTAACCGGAATAAATACAACAGAAGTGGCCACAATTGGCCTTGGAGAGACACTGGGTAATTCAGTAGTAATCTTCGGAAATCTATTTGCAGTATTTGCAATGTTTACATCATTCTTAACATTAGCATTAGCAATGAAACAAATCTATATGTATGATTATAAAATAAAACACCTTTTGGCATGGGCATTAACAGTATTTGTTCCACTATTAGTTTTTTTGATTGGAGCTAAAAGTTTTATAAAGGTTATAGGAATAACTGGAGCATTTGCTGGAGGAATAGATGGAGTGCTACTAGTTCTAATGTTCTGGCAAGCTAGAAAAAGAGGAGAGAGGCAACCAGAATATAAACTTGGAAAAAAACATTTAATAGGATTATTACTAGTTTTAATTTTTATAATAGGAATAATAAATCAGATTTTTGAATTAATTTGACTTTTATTCAATTATTATTTCTGCAGGATCACTCCAATAACTTTCAATAACCGGACTATCGATGGCAGATACTCTATACACATAACGCTCTCCAGGAACTTGAGATCCTAAATTATCAATGTATTTAGTTTCCGAGTCTCCAGTGTAGATTATTGTAACACTTTCTACCGTTTCGTTAAATCTGTAAATCTTAAACTCAAGATCTCTGTCATTAAATTGATTGGGCAAAGAATGATAATCCCAGTCCAAAGAAACACTGTAACAATCCTGACACAAGTTATTATCCTCTAATATTGCAGTCAGATTTGTCGGAGGAGCCAAAACAGATCGCGAATCCGGCCCAAATAAACTTTCAAGTCTACATCCCTCCAAAGCAACAAAACTAGACAATACGGTAACTCCAATTCCTAACTTTTTTGCAAGATTCATTAATAATATATAGAACTAATAATATTTAAGGATTTGTTCTTTGAATTGTTCTTGGAAATGCTATTGCATCTTTTATAGAATCTAATCCACAAATCCACCTAACCAATCTTTCAGTTCCCAAACCAAAACCAGAGTGGGGAACACTGCCATACTTTCTTGTATCTAAATAATATTTATAATCTTCAACTTTTTCACCAATCTTTTTCAATGAAGAAACTAATTCTTTAATGTCAGTATCTCTTTCACTCCCACCAATTAACTCTCCGACTCCTTCTGGGCCCAAAGCATCAAAACACAAAGCAACTTTTGAATTCTTTGGATCTTTAGGCTTGTAAAAAGCCATAGCTTCCTTGGGATAATGAGTAACAAAAACAACGGTATCATAAGCTTCCATTATCTTTTCTTCTTCAGTAGTTCTCAAATCTTTTCCCCATTTGACTTTCATGCCTTTTTTATCTAATTTTTTCAGTGCTTCATCGTAGGTTATTCTTGGAAATTTTTTCTTTACAGAAGGTTCCAATTTCTTAATATCTCTCCCTATGATTTCCAGTTCTTTTTTATTTTCTTTTATAACTTTTTTCAAAACAAATTTAATCATTTCTTCAGCATAATTCATTAGTTGATTCAAATCACACCAAGCAACTTCCATTTCAGTATGCCAATATTCGGTTAAGTGCCTAGAAGTTTTTGATTTCTCTGCTCTAAACGAAGGAGCAATACAATAAATTTTCTCTAATCCAAACATTGCTGCTTCAGCATACAATTGCCAGGTCTGAGCCAAAAACATCTTTCTATCAAAATATTTAACTTCAAACATAGTTGGTCCATCTTCTGCTCCACCAGGAACTAAAAGAGGACTCTGAAACTCATAAAAATCCTTACTTCTAAAATATTCATGTAAAGCACCAGTAACAGTACTTCTAATTTTCATAATGGCAGTCATTTTTCTGCTTCTTATATACAAATGTCTTTGGTCCAATAAAAATTCTGGACTTTGATCCTTCCCGATTGGAAAGTCATCTGCTTTGTGAATAATATTCATCTTAGAAATATTTATTTCGTAACCGCCAGGAGATCTTTTATCTTTGTTTAATGTTCCTTCCAATTCTAAAGAACTTTCTGTTAATAAATCATCAGAACTTTTTACTAATTTTGGAGTTTTCAAAACACATTGAATGATATTTGAAGAATCTCTCATAACAATGAAAGTTTTATTTTTCATTTTCCTGATTCTATATATCCACCCTCTGATTGCGACTTTTCCAGATTTTTTCTTTAGCGCTTCTTCTATTGGTATAAATTTCATCTTTTATTATTAATTCCTCCTTTTATATATATTTTTCCTATGCCCCACTTTCCAAATAGTTATTAATTTTTTTTCAATAGAAAAGATAATTCTATAATCTCCCACTCTTAATCTATATTTTTCCTCACTAGAAATTTTCTTTATATCACTTGAAAATAAATCATCTTTCATTTCTTCAACTTTTTTATATATCCTAATTGCTACAGATCTATCTAATTTATTTAGTTCTTTTAGGGTACTTTTCTTCCAGTCTAAAGAAAACATTATAATCCTAACCTTTTTTTAACTTCTTCATGAGAAACTGTTTTTTCGCCGGTTCTTTCCTTAAGTTCTCTTTTAGTTTTCTCATTTAATTCAAGCTCATCTTCTAAGATTCTCTCAATGACTTCATTATAACTTTCTCTATTAAACATTTTCATTTTCTCTAAAGAACCCCTTACCTCATCAGATATTTGTATTGTAGTTGTCATTTTATAGTAAATTATAACTACTTATAAGAACTTATAAGTCTTTCTATTTTAACTTCAAACCAACATCATCCAGTTGCTTTTTATCAACCTTACTTGGAGCATCTAACATTAAATCTTTAGCATCCTTATTCTTTGGAAATGCAATAACTTCTCTAATTG
>CAYYFK010000003.1:0-54738 GCA_964471565.1 Candidatus Woesearchaeota archaeon
TAGATTTCTATGGTGTTGGAAATGATGAATGTGGTTTTGATAGCGATTGTTCTGCTGAGATTTATTGTGGTAATGATATTGTTAATGAAAATGAAGAATGTGATGGTTTAAATCTAGGTGGCGAAAGTTGTTCTAGTTTAGGTTATGATTCAGGGGTATTGGCGTGTCTTGATAATTGTAGTTTTGATATTGATGGATGTGTTAATGTTCCTTGCGGCGATGGAGTTGTTAATGAAAATGAAGAATGTGATGGTTTAAATCTGGGTGATGAAAGCTGTCTTAGTCTAGGTTATCAAAAAGGTAATTTGAGTTGCTTTTCTGATTGTAAATTTAATATCTTAGAGTGTAAAAAAGATGTTCTTAATAAACCTAATTTTTATATTGTTGGAGGTATTCTAATTTTTATCCTTTTTGTGTTGATTATTTTTTCTCGCTTTTTTTATGATAAATTCAAAAAAACATAAATCTTATAAATTACATATTTTCTCTTCTCCTCGTTATCATGGCAGAAATAATACCGATTAAATCAAGAGTAAGGGTTAATAAAGATAAGGGTACTTTAGAAGATTTAACAAGAATGCTTTCTAGTAATAAGCATTGGTTAGCCCAATATGATCTCTCTTTAGAAGATGTTAACAATCCTTTTGTAAAGGAAAGAGTAAAGAGTATTATTTATTCCGAGTATATTCTTGTTTGATTGCAAATTTTTCCTTGTCACCTTGCCATGCACGGACAGATTGTTTATAAATCTTTTTTGCTTTTTTCTTATATGGAATTTAATCTCTATGATATGTGCTCTGATGATAATGTGGTGCGTATTGCTATGGGTGATGAATTGAGATCTAAATTTAATTATTCTGTAAGTAGATTGAGGTTAAAAAGAAAGTTTATTTCGGATAGTTTTGGTTTTGATTATAGTTCTGTTTGTAGATGGTTGAAAAACCATAAGTTTGTCCCGTTGAAATTGTTCAAGCTGTTGAAAGAAGTATATTTTCTTGATTTCTCTAATCATATGAAATATTTTGTTGGTTGCTCAAATTCTAGGAAAATAAAAATACCTAAAAAATTAAATGAAAATTTAGCAAAAGTTATTGGTGCACATGTTGCGGATGGTTGCCTTAAGAAGAGAGTTTCACAAAGTAAGAATGGGAGATATATGAGATATGAATTGGTTTTGAGAGAGCAGTATTATTCCCATGTTGATTCATTTTGTAGATGGTTTAATGATTGTTTTGATTATGGAATAAGACCGATTGATAGGGGGAATCATTTTGAAGTGTATATTGGTAGTAGAGTTATATTTGAATATTTTAATAAAATTTTAAAGATTCCTTATGGCCCGAAATCTGCAACCATAAGAGTTCCAGATTACATTAAGAATTCTAATTATAATATTAAAGTTGCCTTTTTAATGGGAATTTTTATGTTTGATGGATCTGTTGAGAGAAAAACAGGTTATGTAAGTTTGGTTTCGAGAAGTGAAAAATTAGTAAAAGGATTGTACAAATTATTGGAAGATATTGGCATCGTCCCAGATTACATTAACAAAAAGCCAGACAAATATAAGAGACATAGGTTGATAATAAGAAAGCAAGCTAAATTGAAAGAATGCTTAACTTTATTTGAAAAAGATACTGAGAAATGGGAGAGATTGTATAAATTTTTAAAATTAAAACACAAGCTTTAAAAAGAAGTTCTAAACCAAATTTGAGTATAGTAAATTAGAATTAAAGAAAATGGCTGAAAAATCGACAGAAATTATAGGGAAAATTATGACGCAGCCTGAGAAGATCAGAAATATTGCCATCGCCGCACATTACGATTTCAGTTAAGGCTGTTCGTGTGCAGATCGACCATGGTAAGACCACATTTTCTGATAATCTCTTAGCTGGTGCTGGAATGCTTTCTGAAGAGCTTGCTGGTGAACAAAGAGCTTTAGACTTTCATGATGATGAATCTGAGAGAGGAATTACTATAGACTCTGCTTCCGTTTCTATGCTTCACACTGTTGATGATACTGATCACTTAATTAATTTAATTGACACTCCAGGACATGTTGATTTTGGAGGAGATGTTACAAGAGCTATGAGGGCGGTTGATGGTGCAGTTGTTTTATGTTGTGCTGTCGAAGGCATTATGCCACAAACTGAGACTGTTTTAAAACAAGCTTTGAGAGAAAGAGTTAAGCCGGTTTTATTTATTAATAAAGTTGATAGGTTAATCAAAGAAGTTAAGTTAACTCCTGAAGCTATGCAGCAAAAGTTTGTTGATATCATTACCCATATTAATAAATATATTGAGCAAATTGCTCCTGAAGAATTTAAGGAAAAATGGAAAGTTAATATTCAGGATGGATCTGTTGCTTTTGGTTCAGCGTTCCATAACTGGGGGATTTCTTTGCCTTATATGCAAAAGAAAAATATTTCTTTCAAAGATATAATTGATGCTTATGAAAATGAAACTTACAAAGAATTAGCTAAAAAAGCGCCAATTCATGAAGTTGTTCTAGATATGACTATCAAACATCATCCAAATCCTTTAATTGCACAAAAATATAGAATTCCTAAAATTTGGCATGGGGATATTGAAAGTGTAGAAGGTAAGGCACTATCTAATTGTGATCCTAAGGGTGGAGTTGGTTTGATTGTTACTAAAATTGTTGTAGATAAACACGCTGGAGAGGTTGCAACTGGTCGTTTGTTTTCTGGAACTGTTAGACAAGGCGATGAAGTTTATCTTAATATGGCTAAGAAAAAAGTTAGATTACAACAAGTTTCTGTTTACAAAGGTTCACAAAGAACTATGATGGAAGAAATCCCGTGCGGAAATATTGTTGGTTTGGTTGGTTTGAGAGATACTTTTGCGGGAGAAACTGTTTCTACAGAGCCCATGACCCCTTTTGAAGAAATTAAACATATTTTTGAGCCTGTTATTACTAAATCTATTGAAGCTTTGAAGGCTGCTGACTTGTCCAGATTAATTGAAGTTTTAAGACAAGTTGGAAAAGAAGACCCAAGTATTAAGGTTGAAATTAATGAAGAAACTGGAGAGAATTTAATCTCTGGAATGGGCGAATTACATTTAGAAATTATTGAGAATAGAATTAAAAATGAAAAAGGTTTGGAAGTTAAGACTTCTCCACCGATTGTTGTTTATAGGGAAACAGTTACTAAACAAGGTACTGAAGAAGAGGGTAAAAGTCCTAACAAACACAATAAATTCTATATAGTTGTAGAACCTTTGGAAGATAATATTTACGAGGCAATAAAATCTGGAGAATTATCTGAAGGAAGAGTAAAGAAAAAAGATAGAGTTGTTATAGATAAGTTAGTTGAATTAGGTTTAAATTCAAAAGATTCTCAAAGATATAGGTATTTTTACAAAGGAAATGCTCTTGTTGATGATACAAGGGGAATTGTTCATATAGGAGAAGTTATTGAAATGATTATGGATGGTTTTCAACAAGTTATCAATGCAGGTCCATTGGCTAGAGAGCCTTGTGCTAAGATGAGGGTAAGAATTATGGATATGAAGCTTCATGAAGATGCAATTCATAGAGGTCCTGCTCAAGTTTACCCGGCAATTAGAGAATCTATTAAAGGCAGTATGGCAACTGCAGGTTCAAGTATCCTGGAACCTATTCAAGTTATGCAATTTGATAGTCCTTCTGAGTTTTTGGGAAATTTAAGTGGTATGATTCAGAACAAAAGAGGACAATTAATTAATGTTGATCAACAAGGCGAACATATTTCTGTTAAAGCTAAATTGCCTGTGGCTGAAATGTTTGGAATTGCTTCTGAATTGAGATCGGTTACTTCTGGTCGTGGTAGTCAGTATTTAGTTGACCAAATGTTTGAAACTTTACCTACTAATTTGAAGGATGATGTTATCAAGAAAATTAGAAGTCGTAAAGGTTTAGGCGAGAATGAGTGATTGTTAAGTAGTAACAAATAGAAAGGTTTATAAGTGAAATATTTTTCTTTTTATAGAAAATGACTATAGAATTAAAGTTAGGTAAATTTTATACGTATAGTGAACTTGGAGATGGTAGTAGAGTTAGAGAGGGTGGTTCCGGAGGACATTCTTATAAAACTGTTGCAGATAGAACAAGCAATCCAGAGTTAGCTAAAAGAGTTATGGGTAGAATAAATGAAAGATTATCTGAATTTGGTCAAGGAGACTTTCAATCTTTTTCGGATGAAAAAAAAGATGAAATATTAGAAAGAGATCTTAGAATTATTGTTGATTCCCCTGCAAAAATTGAGTTAAAATTCAGAAGAAGAGTATCTTGTGAGGGTTATGATTTTAATGAGATAATGGGGGAAGCATTATTTATGTTTTATTGGAGTAAAAATTACAATGAGAACCTTAGGCTTTCAATACAAGATCTAAGTAAAGAAGATTTACCATCATTTAGCTCAAAAAAGGAATCTGAATTTGGATGGATACCCGGTCCAAATATGTATGGATTGATTTTAAAATATAACTTTGATATTGAGTAGAAACATTTATAAACAGGTAATTTTTCCATTTAATAATAATATTCATTCATGGAGGAATAAGAATGGCTAAAGAAAAACCACACGTAAACATTGTATTTGTAGGTCATGTTGATCACGGTAAATCTACTGCTGTAGGTAGATTAATGTTTGATTCAGGAAACATTGATGAACAAGCAATGAGAAAATTAAAAGAAAAGGCTGAAGAGTTGGGAAAAGGTGGATTTGAATTCGCTTTTGTTATGGACAACTTAAAAGAAGAAAGAGAAAGAGGAGTTACAATCGATTTAAGTCATAAGAAATTTAATACTGATAAATATGAATATACTGTTATTGATGCTCCTGGACACAGAGACTTTATTAAAAATATGATTACTGGAGCTAGTCAAGCAGATGTTGGTGTTTTGGTTGTTGCTGCAACAGATTCTGTAATGGCACAAACAAAAGAACACGTTTTCTTGTGTAAAAC
Source organism: Candidatus Woesearchaeota archaeon (assembly GCA_964471565.1). Lineage (GTDB taxonomy): Archaea > Nanobdellota > Nanobdellia > SCGC-AAA011-G17 > PNOQ01 > JABIBT01. The sequence continues at coordinate 4,969 of CAYYFK010000003.1, forward strand.
TCTTGGTGTTAATCAAATATCTGTTTTAGTTAATAAAATGGATGCTGTTGATTATGCTGAAGACAAGTATAACAAAGTTAAAGAAGATGTTTCAAACTTGTTAAAAACTGTTGGATATAATCCGGATGAAGTTTCATTTATTGCAGGTAGTGCTTTAGAAGGAGATAATATTGCTAAGAAATCTGATAAGATGGCTTGGTACACAGGTCCAACTGTTTTGGAACAGTTAAATTTATTTAAAGAACCTGAAAAACCAACTGGTTTGCCTTTGAGATTACCAATCCAAGATGTTTATAACATCGCAGGTATTGGTGTTGTTCCTGTTGGAAGAATTGAAACTGGAACAATGAAAGTTGGGGACAAAGTTACTGTTGTTCCTGGTAGAGAAGGTAAAGGAGTTTCAGGTGAGTGTAAGACTATAGAGATGCACCATGAACAGGTCCAAGAAGCAATTCCTGGAGATAATGTTGGTTTCTCAGTAAGAGGAATTGGTAAAAAGGATATTGCTAGAGGAGATGTTTTAGGTAGATCTGATAGTGTACCTACATTGGCTAAGGAATTTACAGCACAAATCGTTGTATTAAACCATCCTTCAGTATTAACTGTAGGATATACGCCTGTTTTCCACATACATACAGCACAAGTAGCATGCCAAATTACTGAATTGGTTAAGAAAATCAATGCTGCTACAGGTGAAGTTATTGAGGAAAATCCAGATATGCTAAAGAATGGAGATGCTGCAATTGTTAAGATTGTGCCAACTAAACCTTTAGTTATTGAAAAGCAAGGCGAAATACCACAAATGTCAAGATTTGCTATTAGAGATGCAGGTCAGACAGTTGCTGCAGGTATGTGTATCGACTTAGTTAAGAAGGAGTAATCCTTTCTTTTTTTTCTTTTTTTTTAAAATACATTTATAAACCACACTTATTTCTATTTTCTAATGGGATTCAAAGATTTTTTTAAAAAAAAGAAGAAAGTAGTAGAAGAGGTAGAAGAAATTAAAAAAATTCCCTTTAGTGAACTTGAAAACTCTCTAAACAAGAAAAAAAGCGAAATTAATGAAAAAGAAAAAGAAATTTTTAGTTTAATTGAAAATAAAACTCCAGAATTTATTGAAGAACTAAACAAAAAAATAACAATCCTAGAAAACAAAGGAAATGAATTAAAAAATACAGAAGATAAGATGTATTTAATTGTAAAAGAAAATCTTAATTATTATATTCTTAGATTAAATAGACTTTTAGAAGATATAAATAACAAAAGTGAAGATAACTTTGATGAGTTTGTTAAAAAAACAAATAAAATATTTTTAGATTTTAATGATAAAACTCATGTTATATATCAAAAGGTAACTCTTTTGATTGGAGATGAGATTGCAGACATAAAGTCCTATGTAAATAACTTTTCTAAGTATCAAACTGACTTATTTGATGAAAATGAAGATATTATAAAATCCTCAAAAGCAATTTCTAGTATTGAATTAGACTTAGCTAAATATAAAGAAACTAAAGATACTCTTTCTAATGTTAATGAAAGGATTGAATCTTTAAATGAAGAAATAAAAAAAGTTAAAGATAGTGATAAAAGTGTTTTAAATGAAATTGAAGAAATTAAAAAAAGTGAAGATTATATTGAAAATTTAAAGAAACAAGAGGAAATTAAATTAGTTGAAAAAGGAGTAGAAAATGAATTTTTCAAACTTAAAGAAATGATTGATTTCAAATCCCTAGGCAATACTTTCCATACTAATGAAGAAAAAATGAATGTAGTTAAGTCCCATAAGGAAGATTTTAAAACAAACTTTCAAAAAAGTAACGGAGAGGATATTCTAAGGTTACTTAATGAAGCTAAATTGGATAGTGCGGCTATAACTGTTAAAATGAAACAAATTGTTGATGAGAAAGAAAAAATTGATAAAAATAAAGAAACTATTAAAGAGAATGAAACGGAGGTTCTTTTTTCTAAATTAGATAATACAAAATTACAAATTAATAACTTAAATGATGAAAAAGTTAAAGAGCAAAAAAAATACGAAAGGTTTGAAGTAAATAAGGATGATATAATGAAGTCAATAAAGAATGAAGCAATTAAATTAAATCTAGTTATAGGATAATATTTTATAAAGTCTAAGATTTCTATTATTTTATGAAGAAATTTGTACCTTATGTTGTTCCGGCTATTAGTGTTTTGCTAATATTTTCTATTTTGCTTATAGATCCTGAACTTACAGGCTTTGCTGTCTTTGAAAATAAGGAAGTAATGATAGAATTAAACACGTTTAAAGATCTTGTTTTACCTGAAAATGCTGAATTGGAAGTTGTTATAGCGGAGGAATCTTCTAGGCTTACAATCAAAGAGTTTATTGAAAAAACCGGTGAAGAATATGAATTGGTTGAAGGAAGCATAGATAGTTTGAATTTCGAAGGTATGGGATATACTGGAAACAAAACTTATTATCTCCCTATAAGTGAATTTGGATTTGAGGAAGGGCATAATAAGGAAATTGTGATTAATGTTTACTATGAAGAGCTTTTAATTTCTAGCCAAAATATAAAAATTACTAAGAGATAGTTTTATAATTCTTATTAGATTCCCCTTTTTATGACTAATTATTTAAAATTTAGTTTAGCTGGTCTTTTGATACTTAGTGCTGGTATTGGTATTGGGAGAAAAACAGTGCCAGTTGATACCCCTGATTTTCGTATAGAGGAAAAAGGGTTTGTTGCTACATTAGATATAAAAGATGATAGCCTTATAACTAAGTTTGGGTATGAGGATGCAAGGAGTTTGTTTGTTGGGGAATTGCATGAGATTTATGGTGACTTGAAAAGACCCGAACTGAAAACCATTGGCGATATTTTACGTCTTAGGGCTATTGAGCAGAAAATTGAATTATATGGCTCTTTACACAAAAAACCTAAGAAAGATCCGGTTCCTAAAGAAAGTAAACCTAAACCTGATTTATCTGATATGATGTGAGTTTCTAAATAAAAAGTTTTATAAATAGCTAATTTTGCCTAATATAAAATGCAGAAAGCAAAGATAAACTTGGCATGTCCAGATATTGATAAGATGAATACTATTTGTGATAGTATAGTCGATATTGCTAAAAAAACCAAAACAAAAGTGTCTGGTCCGATTCCATTGCCTACTAAAAAGATGAAGCTAACTACTAGAAAAAGCCCTGATGGCGAAGGTAAGGCTTCCTGGGAAAAGTATGAGATGAGAATCCATAAAAGACTTATTGAGCTAGGTTTAGATGAGCGAGCATTGAGATTGATTATGAGAGTGCCAATTCCTGAGGGAGTTAATATAGAGATTGAGATTCAAGAGTAAGATTTATAAGTTAAACTAATTCTTTTCTTTTAGTGCCGGGATCGCATAATCTGGTATTGCACAGAACCTTAAAATGTAATAAATTTAAGGTGTGTAAGCCTGGAATTTAATTTCAGAAACATGCCAGTTAGCCTGACCCTTCGGGGTGTCTGGGTTCAAATCCCAGTCCCGGCGTTTTCTTATAACATATTATTCTCTACCAGAGATTTAGTGAATTTGAACTCCTGTGTACTATAACTTTCTACTAACATTAGAAGTAGTGCAGATTTCGCAATTTCTCTTGGATTTAAAGGAGTCATTACCTCTAAAGATTCAAATTTTTTTGTTAAATTTTCATATCTTTCTTTAATTTCTGAAACTGGATAATTGGCCAAAGCATTTCCAATTTCAAATATTTGTTCTGGAGTATTCGCTTCTGCTAGTCTTGTGTATAACTCATTTGTGTACATATTTTCTTTCATTTTCTTCCGTATCTCCTTTTGAGGCATTCATGATATCTTCTTAATTTTGCTACATAAGTCAAGTCATATATATTGCCCTTTGGTTTTATACATGGTCCTAGTCTTCCCAATCTGCTAGTTAAATCATATGCACTTCCAGGATAATTTAATTTTTTTTCTAAAGATTTTTTTGTCATTATTTATGCCTCCACGTTCCATATCTTCTTTTTTTATACTGTCCACACTTTCTAAGCTTAGCTTCTTGTACCGAATAGGAATTTAATATATCTGCACGTACTTTTGAAACTGGCCACGCTTTTTTAGTTAAATTATATCTTAGTGGTATCTCTAAACATATTTTTAATGTATCGTTATGCATAGCTCTAAACGCCAACATTAGGCCAATATCGCTTGCACTTAATCTCCTTTCTAAAGATTTTTTTGACACAGTTCCTATGGTGCCTTTGTTTTTTTAAAGATTTAGTTAGTTTTATAAGTAGATTAAAAAATATAGAATTAAGACGTTTGGCCAACACCCTCTGATTTATGCTTTGAGCTAAAGATGAAAAAGGGACACTACAACGTCTTTCAAAACTTTTTAGAAATACTTATATAGTAGTTATATAGTACTATATAACATGAATACAACTATACAAATAAAGGATACTACATTAGAAAGGTTGAAAGACTTAAAAACTTCTTCTAGAGTAAGTTATGATGAATTAATCAATAATATGATTGATGAAACTGGAGCTGAAATTCTTACTGAAAAAGAAATTGAAGAGATTAAAGAAGGTTTAGAAGATGTAAGGGCAGGTAGAGTCTATTCAATTGAAGAAGTTGCTAAGGATTTTGGGATAGATCTAAAATAAAATGTATGCTATTAGTATTTCTAGAAGGGCCTTGAGAGATTTAAAAAAATTAGATTCTAATACAAAAAGAGAAATATTGAGAAAAATTTATAGCATAAGACATAAACCATTTAGTCACATAAAAAGACTTCAAGGTAAAAAATTATGGAGACTAAGAATGGGAGATTATAGGGCTGTTATTGATGTTATTGTAAAAGGAAATAAAATTATTGTATTGAGAATTGGACATAGAAAACACGTTTATAATAAAATCTAATTAACAAGTTTTTTAAATGAAAATAAATAAGATAGTTCTATGGTCAAAGTTAGTGTAAGTAAAAAGAAGTGTATTGGGTGCGGAACTTGTGTTGCTTTATGTAATAATTTTGAAATGGATGGAGATAAAGCAAAAGTAAAGAATCCTAACCCTAAAACAGTGGGTTGTAATAAAAAAGCAAAAGATAGTTGTCCAGAGGATGCAATAAGTATAAAATGATTGAATGGTATGTTCTTGCATTGATTTCGGCTCTATTTTCAGCTAGTGCTGCAATCTTTGAAAAAAAAATATTATTCAAAGAAAAAGCTTTAGCGTTTTCTACTGCCTTGGCAATATTTAATTTAGTTTTAGCTATTCCTTTTTTCTTTTTTATAGATATGTCTAGTGTCTCTTCAATTAGTTTGCTTGTTTTATTTTTTAAATCGATCCTTGGAGCTTTTGCGTTTCTTTGTGTAATGTTGGGTATTAAAAATTTGGAGATTAGTAATGCTTTGCCTTTGCTTGTTTTGACTCCAGGTTTTGTTGCTTTTTTTGCATTTATTTTTCTAAAAGAAGTATTATCTGGAATTGAACTAATTGGAATGCTATTGTTGTTGGGAGGAACATATATTTTACAACTTAAGTTAAATCAAAGATTTTTGGACCCCTTTAGAATTTTTTGGAAATCAAAAGGACATAAGTATATAATTTGGGCGTTGATTTTATTTACAATAACTTCTATTCTTGATAAGGCCCTTCTTAAGACTTTTAAACTTCCTGTAAATGCGTTTATGGGTTTTCAACATTTATTTTTAGCTATTGTTTTTATTGCGGTAGTTTTATTCAGTGGAAAAATTAGAGATGTAGCTAATCCCTTAAAGAACTCTTGGAAATGGATACTCCCATTGGCTTTTTTGACAATTACTTATAGGTACACACAGATAGAAGCTGTAAAGGCTGCTTCTGTTGCTTTGGTTTTGTCATTAAAAAGAGTCTCGGTTTTCTTTGCCGTACTAATTGGGGGAAGTTTGTTTAAAGACCATAGTCTTTTGAGAAGAGTTTTGGCAACTGCAGTAATGATTCTTGGTGCAGTATTTATTATAACTGGCTAATATGTAAATTTTATTCCTTTTGCTTTTTCTACTATTCCTTTGTTTTCTTTGGGAATATCTTCTTTTTTAGATTTTTCTAGATAGGCAAAAACCTTTTTCTTTTTCTGAGGAATTGTTAGTTTTTTAGTTGTTTTTGGTCCTCCAATACATCCCCCTATGCAAAATAAAGCATCTAAGAATCTTATTTTTGGATCTGGGTTGTCTAAGAATTCCATAACTTTTTTTATCCCCGAAATACTTTTTATTTCATCTTTTCTTATTACTCCTTTAAGATGTGCTGTTTTTGCTAATCCGCCCTCTAATGGATATATTTTTGTATAGTCATTGTAGAATTTATCAAACAATTTTTTTTCTTTGTTCTTTTTTATTTTATGTTTTTTGAATAATTCTCTTAATTGCTCATAATCAATTACATAATCTACATATTTTGAATTTTTTGCTTCTAGTTTTTTATAATCACAAGGAGATAAGAAAACTGTTTTGTGTTTTGGATATATCTTTCTACATATTTTTCCAGTTGCAACCATTGGGCTGTCTATTTTTGCTATGTTTTTTTTATATTTGGGATATTTGAGTTTTATTGTTTCTACTATTCCTGGACAAGGAGAAGCAATTAATAATTTTTTAGAATTTTTTAATTGTTTGTGATACTCTCTATTAATCATCTTTGCCCCAAAAGTTAATTCTACTGCTTTATCAAAACCTAATTTTTTTAATTGTGTTAAAATTGAAGGATAATCAAAATCTGCTATAAAACTTGGAGCTACTAAAGCTACCATCTTTGTTTTTTTCTTTAATTCTTTTTCTATTCTTGGAATGTTGTCTTTATCCACTTTTTAAGTTCTCATCTAACGTTCTTCTTTTTTCTTTATAGAATATTCCTATTGGGATTTTTCCTTTATTAGAATTATAATCCCATTTATCTGCTATTGCAAAAGCTTTCTTTATGTTATTTTTATTGCTTACTTTATACATATATTTGTCTAATTTATTCATTTCTAGGTTGAAGATTAAACAGTTTTGAATTATATCTACAAATGAGAATCCTTTGTGTTTTATTGCTTGTTTTATTATACTTGCTGTATGTTTTATGTCATTTGCGTTGCATCTAGCGACGAATGTAGCTCCAGAAGACAATGCCAGTCTTATTGGGTTCAATGGCTTGTTTTTGTTCCCAAATGGCTCAGATTTTGCTGTAAATCCTTGCTGTGACGTGGGTGTTACTTGACCTGTTGTTAATGAAAAAGATTGATTATTATGGACGATTAGAGTCGTATTTGCATTGTATCTTCCTGCACTTATGAAATGAGCTAATCCTTCTGAATAGGTATCTCCATCTCCTGCGAATCCTATTACATTTAATTTTGGATTTCCTACATTTATTCCCAACATAGTCGGTATAACTCTCCCATGTAGGGTGTAAATTCCACTTAAGTTAATATAGTCAAATATTTTTGCATGACAACCAATTCCAGTGACCATTGCAAAGTTTTTGTGTTTATATCCTTCTTTAATTAGTGAATTTATAGCTTGTTTTGTAGATTCTAAAATTAAGTTATTTGGGCATCCTGGGCACCATGTATTTGTATTTTTTGTTTTTAGATTCATTTTAATTGTTTTCTTAATTCATCTGAAAGGAATGGCCTTCCGTCATATTTTAGTATCCTATTATTTATTTTGATTCCAGTTTTTTCTCTAATCAATCTTCCTAATTGACCTGTTAGATTGTTTTCCACCAAAATTACTTTCTTTGCTTTTTTGATTTCTTTTCTAATTTGATCAGAAATTGGCATTAAGTATAATACTTGTAGAAATTTGAAATCTTTGCCTTCAATTGCGTCTAATATTGCTCCTTTTGTTGATCCGCAACCAATGATTAGATTTTTACTATTCTTTTTTCCATGAATTTTTATCATTTCGAATTTTTTTGCTTCTTTTTTTATTTTTTGATATTTGATTATTCTAGAATCTGCGTTTTTCTTTAGTAGACTTGCTTCTTCTGTGGTGTTACCAAATTTATCATGTTCATATCCTGAGGCCTTTACTATTGTTTTTCCTGGAATTTTTCTATTTACTTTTGGTATTATTGCTTTATTTATTTTATCACATATACTAAACTCTGATTCTGCTAAATGTTTGTCTGAAAGAATAATAGATAGGGTGTTGAATTTTTCTGATAAGTAGAATGCCTCATTTGTTTTTTCTATTGCTTCTTTTGGATCTCCAGGGGCAATAACAACTCTTGGAAACTCTCCGTGTCCTCCCCTTAAGGCAATGTTTATATCTCCTTGGATAGTATATGTTGGAGTTCCAGTTCCTGGGCCAGGTCTTGCTGCTAAGTAAACCACTAAAGGAATTTCAGACATGCCTTGTAGACTTAAACCTTCTGTCATTAAGTCGAATCCTCCTCCAGATGTGCCAATCATTGTTCTTTTTCCAGTAAAGCTTGAACCTAGGGCGGCGTTTACAACCGCTATTTCATTTTCTGGTTGGAAAACTATAAAATTATTCTTTTTTTGATTTGCTGCTAAAATGTGCATAACTCCTGTTGCGGGAGTCATTGGATAAGCTATGTATCTGTCTATCTTTGAATTAATTGCCCCAGTGGCTACTGCTTGAGATCCACTCATTACATTAATTTTGTTTTTTAATTTTTTAAGATGAAACAATTCTTTTTCTGAATTGTACCCCTTTTCTGCCGCTTGGAATGTTTCTTTAGAATTAAATTCTTTTTTTATTTCATCAATTAAATATTTTTTCTCTATTCCTAAGATTTTAATAAATGCTCCTGCCAATGCAATGTTAATATTTCTTCCTAATTTTTCAAATTCTTTGTAAGTTATTATCAATCCTTTTTTTGTAAGTTCTTTTTTATGAGTTTTTGCAGTGTTATCATCTAAAGCTAGAATACAATTTATTTTGCTTTCATGGCTGCTAATCTGTTTGTCTGATATGTTTAGTACGTTAAAATTGTGGCCTCCCCTTATCAATGAAGGATAGTCTCTATAGTTAAATATGTAATATCCGTGCTTTGTTAATATTTGAGAAATTATTTGGGATATCTTATTTATACCTTGACCTGATTTTCCCCCAATAAGAACACTTAACCTCATGTTTTAATTTTGAAAAGTTGAATATATAAAATTATCGCATAGTAAAATATATAAATCCTTAATTTAAAATCTAATGTATGTTGCTTGAAGTTGAAACTAAAGTTAAGCTTAATGATTCTGAAGTCCCTGAACTTAGGGAGAAAATTAAGAAAATAGCTAGGTTTAAAACTAGAGGAAAAAAGGCAGATGATTACTTTGCTATTCAAGATAAAAATTACCCAAAAAAAGCATTTAGAATAAGAGCAACGAAGGATAAATTTGAAGTGAATTTTAAAAGATCTCTTAAGAAACATTGGACAAAGGAGATTGTTGTTAAGGAAGAATTTGAATTTAAATTAAAAGGAAAAGATAAAGTTGAATCCCTTCTTACGTTATTTAATGATCTTGGATTTGTTGAGTGGGTAAAAAAAATAAAATGGAATGAGACTTATGCGTATAAGAAAGACAAGAGAGTTTCTATTGAGATAAACAGGGTTAAGCATTTGGGTTATTTTATGGAAATAGAATATTTGTGTAAACCTCGTGAGATAAGAAAAGCAAGAAGGAAAATTTTGAAGGTTTTAAAGATATTAGAAATAAAACCTAATCAAATTGATAATACTGGATATACTAGGATGCTTTGGTACAAGGGTACAAAAAGCAAAAGAAAATTTTTAGAGAGAAGCATAAAATAAATGGTAAAATATGTTGTAAAAAAAGGTAATAAATATTATCCTAGTGATGAAATGAAAAAGATTGCTTGGGTTAATTCTAGTTCGGTCTATAAAGAAGCAAATAAGAATCCAATTAAGTTTTGGGATGATTTAGCAAAGCAAGGGTTATATTGGGAAAAGCTTTGGAAAAAAACATATAAGGAAAAATTACCTTATTTTGAATGGTTTAAGGGTGGAAAATTAAATGCTAGTTTTAATTGTTTGGATAGACATATCAACATCAGAAGTATGAAAGATGCAATTATTTTTGTTCCTGAATTAACCAAAGAAAAAACTCAAAAAATAACGTATATGGAGCTATATAAAAAAGTAAATAGATTTGCTAATGTTTTGAAAGATTTGGGGGTAAAAAAAGGAGATGTAGTAAGTATATATTTGCCTTTGATTCCGGAACTAATTATATCTATGTTGGCCTGTGCAAGAATTGGGGCAATACATAGCGTTGTTTTTTCTGCATTTTCAGATGAGGCTTTGAAAACAAGAATAAAAGATGGGAAAAGTAAGGTTTTGATAACTTCTGATGGATATTATAGAAAAGGAGAGAAAGAAGACTTATTAAAAAAGGCTAAAAGTGGTATAAAAGGAACAAAGATAAAAAAAGTTGTTGTAGTAAACAGATTAAATAAAAAAGTAAAATATGGTGGAAAATTTGTTTCCTTTGAAAAAGAATTAAAAAAAGTTGATCAATATTGTGAACCAGAAATTATGGACTCAAATGATACTTTGTTTATTTTGTATACTAGTGGAACCACTGGAAATCCTAAGGGAATAATGCATGATACTGGGGGTTATTTGACTCAAGCATACTGGAGTACAAAATGGAACTTTAATTTACGTGAGAAAGATGTTATTTGGTGTACTGCAGATATTGGTTGGATTACCGGACATACTTATTCTTGTTATGGTCCGCTTTCTTTAGGAGGAACTCTAGTTTTATATGAGGGTGCTTTAAATTATCCAAACCCTGGAAGATGGTGGAAAATTGTTGATGATAATAAAGTTACATCATTTTATACTGCCCCGACTGCTATTAGAATGTTTATGAGACTTGGGGAAAAATGGGTTGATAAATATAAGCTAGATAGTCTAAAAATACTCGGAACTGTTGGTGAGCCAATTGATAAAGATGCTTGGAATTGGTATTTTAATAAAATTGGTAAAAAAAGATGTCCAATTATAGATACTTGGTGGCAAACTGAAACTGGAGCAAATATGGTTAATGCTTTGCCCGGTGTAGGTCCTTTCATCCCTGGTGTTGCTGGAAGAAGTTTTCCTGGAATAAAACATGAAATTGTTAATGAGAAAGGGAAAAAAAGTAAAAGGGGATTTTTGGTTCAATTAAGTCCTTTTGCACCTGCTATGTTACAGGGCATTTTTAGAAATAAGAAAAGGTATAGGGAAACTTATTGGAAGAGATTTAAAGGAAAATATGATACAAGTGATGGTGCTTTTTATTATGATAAAGAAAACATCCGTATAACTGGAAGGATTGATGATGTGATTAAGGTTGCTGGCCACAGGTTGAGTACTGCAGAGATGGAAAATGTGCTTAATGGTGATAAGTTTGTTAATGAAAGTGCGGTAGTTGGTATTCCTGATAAGATTCGTGGAGAGGTTCCTGTTGCTTTTGTTGTTTTGGAGAAAGGAAAAGCAAGTAAAGAGTTAGAAAAAAGTTTGATTAAGTTAATTAGAAGCAAAATAGGTCCAATTGCCGGGTTGAATAAGATTTATTTCGTTGGAGATTTACCTAAGACTCGAAGTGGAAAGATTATGAGAAGAATTTTAAGAAATTTATTGACTAAAGAACCTCTTGGTGGTGTAAGTACCTTGGTTAATCCTGGATGTGTTAATATCATTAAAGAGCAACTTATTTAATATCCGTGCTCTCCACGTAAAGGAACAAATAAAAATTCTCCTAAATTTTCAGTCCTTAGTTCTCTACTATTAGTTATTTTTAATAATTTTTGTTCATATAAATGTCCAACAGGTAGAACTATAACCCCTTCTCTTACTAATTGACTTAGTAATACTTGGTTTATTTTAGGGGATGCGGCCGCTACAATTATTTTGTCATAAGGCGCAAATTTTTCATACCCTCTTGAACCATCAGTTCTTATGATTTTTACATTTTTATCTAATTTTATTTTTCTAAGATTTTTTTTAGCGAAATCAATTAATTCTGGTAAAACTTCTAAACTGGTGACTTTACCTTTTGGGCCCACTAATTTAGACAATAATGCAGTTTGGTAGCCTGATCCAGTACCAATTTCTAAGACGTTTTCCCCTCTTTTAACTTCTAAAGCGTTTAACATTATCATTATTGTTGTTGGTTGAGAAATGGTCTGACCCATCAAAAGTGGCAATGCCATGTCCACATATGCTTCATCTTTGTGTTTTTTAAGAACAAATTTTTCTCTTGGTATATCTTTGAATGCTAAAATGGTTTTTCTGTCAAAATTATAACTCTTATTCCAATATTTAATTAACGTATCTTTCAATCTTCTTTTTCATCCTCCTTTATCTTCTCGCTTTTTAATTTTTCAAAATATTCTTCCGATGAGAATTCTTTTTTTTCTTCATCAGCTGTTTTCTCTATAATCTCAGATATTAATGTGTCCTTTAAATATGAATTCCTTCTGAAAAATCCCTTTCTTTCTTCTTTTTTTTGTTTTTTTATTTCTTCGTTCTTTAGATCTTCTACAAATTCTTCAGAAGAAAAATCTTCCTCTGGTGCCATTTTAAGCTAGTATCCTATTGATTTGCTGATATTTAACTGTTTGTTTACTCCATCATAAGCTTTTTATATTACTAATTATAAGAAATTTCATGGATATAAGAAAAATAATCATCATTTTGGTTATTGGTGCTTTATTTGCATTCTTTGTTGCTGCATTAGCTGAGGCAATTCATAAAAGTCCTGATTATGATGATTATTGTGAAGAATTTGATAAACCTTATGAGTTAGATAGGGAAGACGTTAATGAAGCAGAGTGGAATCAATGTAGAGAAGAATATGATTCTGCTATGGCAGGCCATAATTTGGTGGTTTTTTATGTTTCGATTATATTTGGTTTGTTAGCTATTGTAGTTGGTTTAATGTTGCCGACTCATAAGGAGGATTTGAATCAATGGGTTGGTTCTGGTTTTATGTTGGGTGGTTTCTTTACATTATTTTATGGTACTGTCAGAGCTTTCGGAGATCTAGATAGAGTTATTAGACCGATTATTCTTTTAATAGAATTATTAATCGTCATTTTTGTAGCGTATAAAAAAATAGGGAAGAAATAAATGGCATTGTTAAAAACTAAGCAAGTTAGAGTGAGATGTAGAAATTGTCAAGGTGAGGCTTACGCTGATGATTTTAAACTAGATAATATTAAGGGTGTTATGGTTTGCCCGAATTGTGAGAAAAATCCTTCTATTCAAAAAGTTAAGGAAACTGTTGAAGAGAATGGAGTTGATAAAAAACCTGCTGGATGGGATGAAGTTGATGATTATCTTAAGGTTAGTTACAAAGAAAAAGAAAAACCTAAAGTTGAATTTGAGAAAGTTGAAGGCTCTAAGTACCATTTGAGATATGTATGTAAGAGTTGTGAGTATAAATTTAAATATAATACTATTAAGCATTGGCCAAGAGTTTGTCCTGCTTGTTCTAAAGATATAGAAGCTGTTGAACCTAGCTTTTAGATGTAATCTTTCTTTTCTATTTGTTTCTCTTTAAAATTTTCTTCAAAAAACTTCATCATTGTTTGATTATCTGCTTTTTTATATGCTTCTAATGCATCTTTTAATATTCCTCTTCTTAAGAATTCATCACCAATAATGTTTATTTTTGTTTTATTATTTGCCGCTTCGTAAGCTTTCAAAGCAAGATGTAAAAGGTTTTGTTCTTTACACAAATCTCCTGTTTTTATTAGCTTTTCCGTGTTTACTATGGCAGAATATACTTCAATAGCGAATTCATAATTTTTTCTTTCCAAGCAATATTCTCCAACTTTATTTAATTTTTCAGGGTCTTTTAGTGCAATCATGGCTTTTATTGCTTCAGTTAAATGTCCTTCATGTAAACATTTGTCGGCTGCCTTCTCTAGTCTTCCATAATCTTCTGCTAGAACATATGCCTCTATTGCATGTTTGTATAATCCTAATCTAAAATTTTGGTCTCCTACATCTACCAATTTTTGTTTATTTTTTATGTATTTGAAAATTTTTAAGGCATCTTGAATTTTTCCCCTTTTTAGAAATTCATCCCCTGCAGCGGTTAGGAGTTTTACTTTTGTTTCTTCATCAAACATACTTAAATCTAAGTTTTCAAGTCCTCTTTTCAATAGTAATGGTATTATTTGCCTGAATTGATTATCATCAACCTTTTCATGTTCATCCATAATTCTTGGGATATCTCTTTTAAAATCTTCCATGGTTTTACAATTTTATATGAATATATAAAGTTTTATATACTAAATAATCATTCTTCTTTTGATAAAATATGGGTGTTGAACAAATAAATCTGGATGAAATTCTTGTGAGAACTAGACCTTTTGGTGGAGAGTTACATGAAGGAATATGGGAAAAACTGGATCCAGTTAAAGGAGCAGTTGTTGTAGAGAGAAATTTTGGGGAAGAAGGTACTTATTATTGTGTTGTTATGGGAGATATGTATGTTGTTAGAGACCATAAAGCAGGTAAAAAAATTTCTAATGTTTATGTTTTACCAGAGAATGAGCAATTTAGAGATGCTGCTTTATTTGCTTTCGGAAATTCAGAGTCAAATGGTGGTCCAAAACCCAAAGACTTGGTGATTCCAATTATAAATACGATGGAAGCCCCTTATGAAGATTTTAGAAAAATAAATAAATTATTTTAAGCTACCCTATCTTCCTCTTTAAACTCTTGTGGTTGTTGCTCTTGTGCTTTTTTTGCTTCTGCTTCTAAATCAACACCTAGTTTTTTTAGTTCATCTATATGCATTTTTATGAATTGATCAACTACTCCAACCATTTTAGCTAATTCTTGCCTTTCTTTGCTTAATGTGGCTAGTGCCCCCTTATGATATCCAATTATTTCTTCATTTGCCATTTTTATTGTCTAAATTTGGAAATTTGTTTTATTATAGCTTGATTTATGAAATCTTGCTCATCTTCAAACATCTTTGTGTCTTCAACGATTTTTCTTATGTTTTCTATGAGTTGTTTTGGTAGTTCTATGCTTTCTATTTCCAATTTTTTTCCTCCGTGGTTTTGTCTTTTTTCTTTTATTTATAAAGATTATTATTGTTATTATAAAAACTAATAATATTGCTAAATATAAGATTAAGTTAAAGTCTATTATCTCTTTTGGGTGTTCCTCATGTGGTTTTTCTAGAATATTTACTAGTTCACTAGAAGAAATAGTTTCATCTTTGTAGGTTAGATAACATGATATTACATATGTTCCTGATTTGGTTTCTTGTGGGAATTTTAGATTCCTGTTTATTGAAGTTTGTAAATCAACAGCTAAAGTTTCCTCAAAAAAATCTAATTTATTTTTTTCAAAGTCCTCTAAAGAGCATTGCAAAAATACATCAACTGGATTTAATGTTCCAAAATTATATAGCACTATATTGAATTCTACTTTGTCTTCTATATGGATGTTTTCTGAGTTTTCGTTTAATGTAACTTTTATGTCAAATAATGGTTCTTCTACACAAGCACTGTTTAGGCAATCATTTTCACATACTTGTACAACTTCCCACTTTTCATTTAGGCAAATTACTAAAATATCTTCCTGGCATGTTATTTCATTGTTATTACACTCATTTGGTGCATCTCCATTGCCAGAAGAAGGACCACCATTCTCTGGCTCATCAAGTGGTACTTCTGTGTTTTCTGTCGTAAATGACCATATTTGACTTTCTGTTATATTGTAGGAGTCATTAACTATTATTTTCCAATAATATACTGTTGAATATTCTAATTGAAATGTATATTCTGTCCCATTTTGATTTTCTGAAACTAAATTCTGTACTTCTTGATTCGTGTCTAAGTAAATATCGTAAAATAGTTCTTGTTCATCTATATCATATGCTTCCCATGATAAATTTTCTGTAACTGGAATATCTGCCGATGTATTTTCTGGATAGAGATTTATTGGTTGTTCTGGAGGGGTATTACACACTTCTGGCATAGGAACACATCTCTTTATACATTCTGGAGGAACATCTCCTAAACTATACTGTGGCTCCCTTGGGGGACTTAATGGAATTATATCATCTCCTTGTCCCGCATGAGTTGGCTTTTCATCAGAAAAAATATCTCCTATACACTCTCTTCCTTGTTTCATTTCTCCTATTTGACATCCTGCTTCTAGTCCACAGCTTCCGTTTTCCCAAGGAGTACAATCTCCACATCCTTGAGAAAGCTTTGGTTTTGGAATTAAGAATGTTATTGATGCTATAATTAAAACTATTAGAATCGATATTATCACCTCTGTTTTTGTTACTTTCATTTAGTAGAATGGCCAAGCTGAATGACCATATTGAATAATTAAATCGAAATTCAAATCTTTTAATTCAGTTGGAGTATCACAAGCTCCCCAACATGAGCCCAACCAAATAATTATTTTTGCTTTTGTATTTTTTTCTAAGAATTTAGTTATCTTTGTGGCTTCTGGTCTTAATCCGTCTGGTAATTGTAGGCATACTAGCTTTGCCTTTTCTTTGTTTATTTTTTTCGCTAAGTTTTCTAACTCTAAGTTGTATTTCATTAGTTTTTTATAATTAAAAAGTTTTATTAAGTTTTTCTATATACTAAATCTTGGAAAAAGAGATGAAATCATTAAAAGAGAGACATTATTTAACTAGGCATCCTGAAAGAATAAGAAGTTCTGATGTTATCGAAGGCATTTTTGAAGACATTTCTTATTATCCAAGTCCGGATCCTTCATTAATTGCCGCTAAGGGATATGTTGATGGTATAGAGTGTATTGTTCTTGGTCAAGAAAAAAGAAGAGAGGGAAAAGAAAGTATTGCCACTGGGATGATTACTTCGGCAGGGCATGAATATATTTTAGAAATTTTGGATGAAGCAGAAAAACATAATTCTCCAGTTGTTTCTTTTATCGATACATATGGTGGGGATGCTACTATGCAGTCTGAATTAGGCGGACAGTCTTTTAGAATATCAGATTGTATTAGAAGATATTGTGAGATTGAGACTCCAACTGTTTCTTATATTATTGGTGAAGGTGGAAGTGGTGGAGCATTGGCTATGCAAATCGCAGATGAGAGCTATATGTTAGAAAATTCCATGTATTCTGTCATTGCACCAGAGAGTTGTGCAAGGATTATCTTTGGCAAAAGGATCAAGGCTGGAGAGAAATTGGAAGACCTGGTTGATGAGGCCTTAGATATTCTAAGACCGGGGGTTGAACACTTACAAGAAATAGGAATGGTGGATGGTTCTTTAACTGAACCTGATGAGGGCGCCCATACTAATTATGATGAAACAATAGGAACAATAAAGAATTCTTTAGTTGAAACTTTGAATAAATGGATAGATGTAGATAAAAAATCTGATGAAAAAAGAATAACAAATGGTACAGTAAAAAAATTAGTCAAAGATAGAAAAAATAAAGTTCTAAATTATGGTAAATTTGATGGATCTTTAACTACATTTGTTAAAAGAAAATTGAAAAGAATAAAGAGAATTGGAAAATCTAAAAGCGTTGAAGAAGTTCCAGAAATTAATGATCCTTTGATTGCTCCTCTTAGAAAAGAAGAACTTGATAAAAAAAATATTGTTGGTCGTCCTGTTGTTTGCAAGGATGATTGGGGAATCGATGGGAGATATAGGGTAGCGGGAGGCTGTGGCTATATTGGGTGGGATGATTATGAAGAAAATTTTTATGCTTGTCCTCACTGTGGAAAAGGAGATTATTTAACTGTTGAAGAGCAAATTACAAAAATCTGTGATGAGGATAGCTTTCATGAAATTGATGAGAACTTAACACTTGAAAGATTAATTGGAAAAGAAACTTATCTAGATATTTCTATTGTTGATGTAAATTATTCTGGTCTATTAAAAAAATCTGCGGAAGTTGGAACCTCTAATGAATCTTTGGTTACTGGAAAAGCAGAGATTGAAGGCAGGGAGGTAGTTTTGGCTATAAGTGATATTAGATTTATGGGGGGTAGTTTTGGAGCGGTTTATGGAGAGAAATTTAAAAGGGCAGTCGATTTATCAGTAAAAGAAAAAATTCCTTTAATTTCTGTTTGTTCCTCTGGGGGAGCTAGAATGTACGAAGGGCCCATGTCCCTAGCACAAATGGCTAAAATGAATATGGCCCTGTTAGATTTGAAAAAAAGTAATGCAAAATTTATTTCTGTTATAGCTGAGCCTACTACTGGGGGCGCCTCTGCAAGTTATGCTACTCAAGGAGATATTATGATTGGGGAAAGAGGTAGCTTAATGGCTTTTGCTGGACCAAAGGTAGTTATTGGTTCTGGAATTAGTGTAGATAAGAAAGTAGTATGTACAAATAAATTACATGAGACTGATAAAATAGATGATTTGGTCGATCGTAGAAAATTGAAAGCTTTGCTTTCTTACTATGTAGAGAGTTTTTATAATGATGTGCATCCTGAAAAAAGAGTACATACTGGAAGGATAACTTTCAAATGATACTTGTTCATCCCGAAAAAATAGATAAAGTTACTGTTGGGTGTATTTTAATATTTGAAGGAAAATTTATTTTATTTCATAGAAAATTAGATGATTTTTGGAACAGTATTACAGGGATTGTGGAAGGTGATGAAACTTCTGAGCAGGCTATAAAAAGAGAATTAAAAGAAGAAATTGGATTATCTATCAAACCAGAATTTTTTACTACAACTTATCACGATTATGATGGAGAGGTTGTTGAATATAATTTATTTTGGTATGAATTTGATGATGATCCTTCTGACCATCTAAAATTAGATTCTGAGCATGTAGATTTGATTTTTTTAATCTTGAAGCTGCGTTGAAATTGAATCTATTTGAGGATGAAGATTATTGTTTAAAACTATTTTACGAGGCTTTTTTGAAAGATGAAAGGCTTTAATGAAAAAGTATATTCTTTGTGTAAGAGAATTCCTAAGGGGAAAATAAGTACATATAAAATTCTTGCTGAAGCTCTAAATTGTAAGGCTTATCGTGCTGTTGGAAATGCGATGAATAAAAATCCTTATGCTCCAGTTGTTCCTTGTCATAGAGTTGTAAAAAGTTCTGGCGAAATTGGTGGTTTTGCATCTGGTTCTAAAGAAAAAATTAAGATGTTAGAAAAAGAAGGTATTAAGATTATTGATGGAAGGATAATTGATTTTGAAAAGAAATTATTTAGAGTTTTTTAATAATGTTTCATAAACATAAGAATTATAATCTGGATATTTTTCTTTAAGTTTTTTTGAATCATATCCCAAATTAAAAATATCATTTAATGCCATTGCTACTGCGGGCGATCTATTTTTACCTGCAGAGCAATGTACTAATAAATGCTCTGTTTTTTCTCTATGTGTATCAAAATCTGAAATTATCTTTTTTGCTAAATTATCATTTAATAATGTTACTCTTGGCGGTATTCCTCCAGGGCATCCCGGCCATACATCGTCAAAGTAATATTCAAATATGTTTACCCAATTTTCACTTTCTTTAAGAGGCATTATATTTAGGAAATCAAACTCTGAACCAATTCGAATCGCGTATGTTTTTAATTCTGGTACATATTTTTGTGCTTTACCTAAAGACATTATTGAAAGATCCATATTATCTGGATTTTAATATTATTTATAAATCTTCCTCAATAATTAAAGTTCCGATATATCCACAGTCATTACATTGATACTGCCCAGTATGTCCTGCTGCGTGAAAAACTATATTTGTAGAATTACATTTTGGACATTTTTTCATTTTAATTCGAATAAATCTGTCAAATTTAATTCTAAGGCGGCTATTGGAGTTTCTAATGTAAAGTTATCTATAACTTGTGGATTTATCTCTCCAATGTAAGCTATTTCTTTGCCTTTACAAGAAACTCTTCCAACTCTTCCAGAAATGAATGAATCATGCTCAGTTTCTTTTATTTCATATTTCAAATCTAATGAATTGAAGATTACATCTAGAATTTGTTTTATATCTGTAAATGTAACTTTTGAATCTGCCAATGAAACTGCTAATCTAGTTTTTTCATCTGGCGTAAATACTGTTCCAGCTTCAAATACTTTTTGAGGATAATCATAATGTTTGTTGTTTTTTAATACTTCTAGTAAGGAAGGAATCATCCAAGTTCTTAATACATTATAATCTTCATTCAGTGCGTTTTCAATCTCAACTAATTTTAAGTTTTTTAAATTCATTAGTTCTACTTGACTTTTTTTATTTGTTAAATTATACGTGTTTGTTTCTATTAAACCTAGGTTTGCTAGAATGCCACAGATTTTATTTCTAAATATCTCAAACTCTGATTCTTTTGCTATTGTAGAAACATTCGGGATTTCTGGAATAAAATTTTCATAACCATATGCAATTGCGATATCTTCTACCAGATCTATTTCTGAAAGAATATCTGTTCTATATGCAGGAATTATGGCATTTCCATTAGAATAATTTATGCCCATTTTTGATAACAATTCTTTTATTTTTGCTTCTGTTAGACTTAAACCTAATATCTTCTCTACATAACTTTTATTTAATTTTAATTTTTTAGATTTTAAATTTGGATAAGAAATATTATCTACCTTTACTTCGTATATTTTCCCACCCCTATCCGCTAGTGAAGTTGTTATTATATTCAATGCTTGTTCGCATGCCTTTAGGTCTGTCCCAGTTACATCTATGAATAAGTCTTTTGTTTTTTCATCTACTTTTGTTTCTTCTGAGTTTATTATTGGAACTAAAGCAAGAACCTGATTTGTTGCATCTAACCATATTGGATATTCTTTAAATTTTTCTAGGGTTAAAGCATAATCTCTTCCCTTGGGATGTTTTTCTAAAATTTCTTTTAAAGTTAGTTCTTTTTTGAATTCTAGTGGTGTGAACTTGAATGATTTTGGTTTTGTAGTGTATGTTAATGGAAATTTTATTTTGTTTAAATCGTAAACTCCTATTGAAACTTTTTTCCTATTTCTCCCATGTGAGGCATGAAGTTTTTCTTGAACTTGCATGAGTGATTTTATTGTAGCATCATTTAGATTAATATTTTTTACAACTGCATTTATTGCGTAAGGTCTTACATTTTTTACTTTAGAATCTTTTTTTGCTTTGTAGGTTGATTTGCTTACTTTATATTCTTTCAATCCTTTTTTTATTCCTATAAATGAAGATAATGCTCTTGCGAATCCTTCTGTTGAAAGCATGTCTGGACGATTTGGAAATATCTCAACTTCGATTTCTTTATCTGTTACTCTTTCTAGATCTGTCCCTAGCATCGAGATTCTATCTTTTAATTTCTCGTCTGGAATAGTTCTTCCCAGAAGCTTGAATAAATCCTTTTTGTCTATTGTTATTGTTGGCATTTTATTATTCGTCCCAGATTATTATTGTCCCCCCTCCACTTAATCTTTCTTTGCAAGTTTCCCTTGCATCCTGAATAAAATCTTTCCATTTATCTTTTTGAAATACCAAATAATATGGGGCACCGTTATACTCAATTTCTTCGCATTCAGAAATTTCTACTTCTTCTTCTTTTTGTAATCTAAGGGATATATCTGCTACTTTGCAGTATGGTTTAAGATATTCTTTATCTACACAGGTGTCTTTTATTTCATTTAGATCCTCCTCAGATTGTAGATCTATTAATTTTTCTTTAAATTCCTTGCCTTCTTTTACATCGGCGTATACTATAGAGCCAATAACTACAAAAATTATCAATATAAGTAAATTAATTGCTAATTTTTTACTTATGCCCATTCTTTTATCTCCTTTAGTTGTTTTAAATCGTTTTTGTATAAATCTCTGATATCTTTTATTTGGTAATAATTCATTAGTATTCTGTCAAAACCTGGTCCCCATGCAAGAATTGGTATATCTTTTCCCAATAGTGGTTTTACCATTTCTGGTCTGAATATGC
The DNA here is from genome assembly GCA_964471565.1 of Candidatus Woesearchaeota archaeon. Classification (GTDB taxonomy): domain Archaea; phylum Nanobdellota; class Nanobdellia; order SCGC-AAA011-G17; family PNOQ01; genus JABIBT01. The sequence goes on from CAYYFK010000003.1 coordinate 26,874, forward strand.
CTGCTCCGCCTAACTCTACCCAAGTATTCTTTTCTGGGATATATACATCTATTTCTATGCTTGGTTCAGTATATGGAAAATAAGCTGGTCTAAATCTTACTTTTTCGTAGCCCATCTTATTAAAAAATTGTTTTAAATAACCCAGTAAATGCCTAAAGTTTGCGTTTGGGTCTATTACTATTCCGTCTGTTTGATTGAATTCAAATAAGTGTGACCAGTCTAAAGCTTCGTTTCTATAATTTCTTCCAAGAACAAAATATTTTTTGGGCAAATCTTTTTCTTTTAATCCTGATATTGCTTGAGCACTAAGAACGGTTGTATGTGTTCTCAAAACTGGTCTTTTTGCTTCACTTTCTTGCCATGAGTAATCCCAAGACTTTTCATGTTGCCTTTTTATTTTGTTAACTAGGTTCTTATTTGGTAATTTTGAAGTTCCTTTTAAGAAAAATGTATCTTGCATTTCTCTAACTGGATGATCTTGAGCTGTAAACAATGCATCGAAATTCCAAAAAGAACTATTAACTATTGTTCCGTCCATCTCTTCAAAACCCATATCTAACCATATTTGTTTTGCATGTTGTTTTGCTTGATTGACAAAATGTCTTTTTCCTGCATAAATTTTCGGAACATTAATCTTAATATCATATCTTCTAAATTTTTTCCCTTTCCATGATTTATTTTTTAACATATTTGGAGTTAGTGTCTCGATTAAATTCGAAGAAAGTTTCTTATTTGTTAATTGGTTGCCTAACTCTGTTAATTTTATTTTTCTTTCAATTGTTATATCTTCTTTTACTATTTGTTTTCTTTTTTGTAAATTTTTGAAAATCTTTTTTTCGTCTTCAGAAAGTTTTTTTTGTGGCTTAAATAATATTTCTATTAATTTTTGTTCAGGAGTTTCTGAGTTCAGAATTTTTTCTCCACTTTTAGTTATAGATATATTCATCCCTTCTTTTATTATAATGGCAGAGTTTTTTTTCAACCAGCCTATTGAAATATTTGCTTCTTCGTTTGATAATCCCGATAGTTTTTTTATTTCGTTTAAATTTAATTCTTTATTTTTTATTGTTTTTAGAAATTGTAATTCTGGAAGTTTTTTTTGAGAATAATTTGTTCCGTTCTTATCTAATGCATATATTTCTTCTGCTTTCTTTGTTGTTTTTAATACTTTTTTATTTTCTAACCATTGTAGTGCCCTCATTGCTTCTATTTCTGATAACCCTGAATTTTTTTGTAATTCCTTAAGTGTTTTAGAATTCTTTAAGTGTGAAATTGCTTTCCTTTCTAATGGATGTAGGGTTTCTATCAAATAGTCTATGTTCATAAGTGAATAAAAGAATAAGTTATTTAAAAAGATTGCTTTTATCTGAATTTAGGTTTTAAATTTAAAACCTTTAGAGTTAATGGTTCTCCGTTGTTTCCCTCTAATTCTATTATTTCCCACTTATCTTTAGAGTAGCATGTTCCCTTGGAAGTTCCTGTTTTTTCTACTCTTTCTTTGAGTTCTTCAATCTCTTTCATTAATCTTTCTTTCATTATATGCCTCCCTTCACTTTCTGCTTCATCCACATCATCTAATGCTTCCCACAATTTATCAATATATACTTCTAGCCACCCATTGTATAGTCTTTGTCTATACAGATTTTCTATTCCATTTTCTAGATCCAGTTTTCTTTGAAATTGTTTCCAACTTTCTGTGTTTTTTGTTAATCCCCAATGATCTTCCGGGGGTATTGTCCAGCTTCTAAAATCTGAACCAAATTCTATTTCTTCTTGTTCTTCTTCGACTGGACCTTCTACTGTGTCTTTTCCAACAATTGAATGAGAGTGATTTGCTTTGGTTTCATAATCTATTATCAAATCTGCTAAAGAATGTTTGAAGCTATCTATCTTTGGGAGGTTTAATTTTTCTGAAGCATCAATGTCTTCCATTAGACTCAAAAGTGCATGTAAGGCGATTGTGCTTTTTCTTTCTGAAGGACCTTTCAAACCTTTTCCTTTTGTGTCATAAGTTAAATTTATCTCGTTTTTTCCTATTTTGTGAATAGCGTTTGTTTCTATTCTGTATTCTCCTTTATTTTTTAAACAATTTATAAAATACAAAAGATCTCCTATTTGGCTTGAAGGGAAAACATCTTCGTTAAATTCTAAAAAAATTCTATAAACACTCTCGCTAGGAGTTTTTAGTAATCCATAAGAAATACCATATTGGGATATTCCGAATACCCTCTCTAGAGACATAAGTTTATTAGTTATTTATAATTTATAAATATTTAGAGAAAAATAGTATTATTGCTCTATTAAATCTTCAAAAAGAAGTAATCCTAAACAGTTTTCTTTAACTTTTTTTTCTGGAATTGGTGTATCTAAATTATATCTCCCTTCAATAGCAAGTTTAGTATAATATGCATTACTACCTACATTATCTGGATGAGAAAACTTTTTATCATACTCTTCTTGGAACCTCTTTAGTGTTTCTTCATTCATTTTAAAAATGTGATTGATTATATTGATCTATTTCTTTATAAGTTACTTTTCCTAGCTTACTTGCTGATGCACCTTCTCTTTCAGCGTAAAAAGTTATATTACGATATTTTGACCAAGAAAGAGTATAAGTCAAAATATCGTTTTCATGAAAGTGTGGGGGCAATCCAATACTCTCCAAAAAATCTCCAGCTTCTTTTAAACTTAGAATGTGGTCTTCTCCAGAGGCTTTTGATAATGCCAAATTTACTTTTTCTTCTATTTCATTAGCTGAAGGCAGTTCTTCTTTATCTGTTTCGATAACTTTGCTGCAAGCTGCACTTAAAGCTATCAAACCTGCTAAACCAAGAGTTAGTAATTTTCCTTTCATTTTTTTAGTTTAAGGACATATTAACCATACTGTTCATAGCATTTACAAAGTATGGGCTCGTTACCCAAATTGCCATGTCTGCTTTGTCTTCTATTGAACCGTCAGTTAACATAAACATAAGCTCTTTGTTATCAACCAAAATGAATCTTGAGTTGATTTCTGGAACTAGTTTAGTTTGTATAATATTTTTCGCATCTTTGTCATTTATTTTTTCAGGAGTTACTAACTTTATTTTTACTCCTTTTTCTTTTAGTTTCTTGAATAAAAACTTAAAATTTTCGAATTTTCTTTCGAAACCTTCTTTAGTTGTTGAAATAACCACTGATTTTTCAGCAGATCTCAACATTATTTCAATTTGATTGTAAATATTTTTTCTTCCTTTAATTGAAGATGTTATTGTTGTTGGATCAACATTGTCAATCCCATTTGTGAACAACTTGTTTAAATCGCTAAATATGTCTGTTCCTTGTAATTCTGAAATCATACTTATTTGTTGATTTGCTTTTTCCTGAACATCTTTTTTAACTCTATTTATGATGTCTTTTGGTTCTACTGCTAAATATTTAATTGGCTTATCTAATTTCATAATGATAAACCCTTTCTTTTCTAATGATTCTAGAATATCATATGCTCTTGATCTTGGTACATTACCAATATCAGACAACTCTCCTGCTGAAGCTGATCCTTTGCTTAACAAAGCAGTCCAGATTTTTACCTCATACTCGTTTAAGTCGAATGCTGATCTTAATTTTTTTAGGAATTGTTGATTTAGTATCATATTTTCCATCTCCTTGTCGGAATACTAGTAAATTTGGTTGCTTTATAAAGCTTTCTGTTAGTGTAATTATGTAGTAGTAAAAGGTTAGACTTTATTAAAATTCGATAAGAGGCGTGTAAGTTTTCTTTTTACATAGGTAGTCTCTTGAGTCAAATTTGCAATATTTACATGAAACAGAGGGTTTTAAGCAGAATCCAGATTCTTCAAAGAGTGTATTGTTAAATGGTAATTTTTCGCATGTTTTTATTAAGAATTCTTCTAACTTTTTCATAATTCTGCAGGTTTTCTTCTTTTTTTACTTATTTTTTTATCTTCTTCTTCTATGCTTTTTAGAACTGCTCTAAGATATTTTGCTTTTTCTTCATCATCAAGTCCTTCTTTTTTTAGATCTGGGAGTTTTTCTTCTTCTTTGTCGGCATAAACCTCTAATAAATAATTTAGCAGCCTCCTTTGAGATTTTTCTTTTACTAACGCTATAGATACTCCTATTGCGAAACCTATAGAAATTCCTGCTAAAAATGTAAGAACATGATTGATTGTTATTAACTCTATCATATAATGGGGAATTCATCAGTTTTTTTAAAGATTATTATTCTAGAAAGGTGAGTAAATACATTACAAAAATTCCTAGAATTAACCCAAATAGTTGCAATATGCTTCTTGAAAGCTTTGTTTCTTTGTGTAATTCTGGAATTAAGTCTGATGAAGCTATATATAAGAATCCTCCTGCCGTAATTGGGATTATAAATGTTGAGAAGTTTTCTATTAATGGTCCAACTAAGATTACAAGAATTGCTCCTATGAAGGCTGTTAAAGAAATTATAAAATTATAAAACAGTGCTTTTGCTTTTGTGTATCCAGAATGCAATAAAATTCCAAAATCTCCAATTTCTTGTGGTATTTCGTGAAATAAAACTGCTATTGTTGTCGCTATTCCTAGTGGGATACTGACTAAATACGAACCTGCTATTAAAACACCATCTAAAAAATTGTGGAACCCATCTCCAATTAGATTCATTGTAGCTAAAGGTTTATTGTGAGTTTTACAATCTTGATCGTGGCAATGGTGCCATTTTAATAACTTTTCTAGGATGAAAAATAATAAGATTCCGATTAATATCCCGAAAGTTACATTTAGGGAAAATCCTGATTTTGTTGCTTCTGGCAATAAATGTATAAAAACATCTCCCAATAAAGTTCCTACTGCAAAACTTACTAGGAAAAGTAATGATTTTTTTAGAAGTTTTTTTGAGCAGCTTAGTGTAGTTATTCCAATTAGGGATATTATCGAGATGATTAGTATGCTTAGGAAAATGTGGGTTATCATATCTAATTCTTTTTTTGTTTTGTATTTAAATGTTTTTGATTTTGTTTTAAATAGTTTTATCAGAAGTTATTTAAATAACATTAATTTTCAATAAGTATGAAACATAACTTAACTGTAACTATAATAATTGCTGTTCTATTTTTCTTGGCTCATTTTATTGGTTTATTTATTACTCAACAATATTTAGAAGTTGAGTTGCCTTATGGTATTGAAAGACCAGAATTAGAGAGTTCAACGAGTTATATTCCTTTAATAATTGCTATATTGATAGCAACCGGAATTGCTTTATTATTAATGAAGTTTGGTGCTATGAAAATTTGGAAAATTTGGTTTATTTTTGCAACTATTTATTTATTGGGCATTGCATTCTCTGCCTTTTTAATTCAAATGTGGGCTTTAATCTTGGCAGTTATATTTGGTTTGTTAAAGTTTTATAGACCTTCGGTTATAACTCATAATTTTACTGAATTATTTGTTTATAGTGGTATTGCTGCGATTTTTGCTCCTATAATGAGTCTCTTTGCAGTTTCAATATTATTAATTTTAATTTCTGTTTATGATGCTATTGCTGTTTGGAAAACTAAACATATGGTTAAAATGGCTAAATTTCAAGCTAAATCAAAAATGTTTGCAGGTTTAGTTGTTCCTTATGATAAAGGTAAAAAAACAGCTGTTTTAGGTGGTGGAGATATAGGATTTACTTTATTGTTTTCTGGTGTTGTTTTAGCTCAATTTGGTTTTTACAAAGCATTGTTGGTTTCTTTTATTACAATGATTAGTTTATTTTTGTTGTTAACTTATAGTAAGAAGAATAAGTTCTATCCAGCAATGCCTTATTTAAGTGCTGGATGTTTCTTAGGATTGTTACTTAGTTTTTTATTTTAAACTTTTTTGATCTACAAACACAGGCAAATTTTGGGATTTTTCCATTTAAATTATATCTTGCACCGCAGTTTTCGCATATTGCTTCAGCCATCTTGTTTTTCTCCTTGAGCATTATTTATTAATTCAGCTATTTTTTCTAGATTTTTTCTAGTTGTTGGGTTAATTCTTATTCCCCTTCTTGGAATTGGTTGTGGTTTGTCAATGAATTTTAATTTTATTTTATCCCCCATTCCGTGATCCCCTTGAAATGGTTTTAAAATTATTTCATCATATCCAACATGCACTAATTTTCCAGCAAAATCATCTCCCCTAAGATCTCTCCCCTCTACATAACTTCCTATGTTTTCTTGATGATATTCTAAACTCTCTTCAATTGGGTCTTTTTCTATTTGTTCATTTTCTCTTCCAAAACCTATTAAATTTTTCATTTTTAGTATAACACTCCTATTAGTACATATTCTACTTGATCATATCTCATTTTTCCAGGATCAATTACAGATGAATTGTCTCCTTTTGTATATGCGAACCAACCTTCTTCATCATATCCAATTTGAATAACTCTATGAACAACTAAATTATTTGTCCATTCTGGTTGGTAAGTTATGATATCTCCTATTTGTATATCATTTTCTGAGCTTGGAATTATTTCTATTCCGTTAGCTTCCTTATCTAAAACTGGGTCCATTGAACCCGTGTCTGCGTATTTTGCAAATGTTGCTCCTTCTATATCTATGACAATTTTATCTTCGTAAATATGAATTTGGTCTTCTTTTATTCTATCCTTTGGGGATATTAATTCATTTGAATTAAAAATGTTAGAAGGATTGCTAAAATCTATGCTATATGCTAAATTTGCAGCTAGTAAAATCAGAATTATCACCTGTAATATGATTATTTTTTTCATTTTAAAGTAGAAATATTGGTCTTATTATACTTATAAACCTTTCTATTTGTTATTTCTCTAAAGTAGTTACATAATAGTAAGATTTATATAGTGGAGAATATAGTTGATTTTAAAGAAAAATGGTATATCGACAAAAAGCTAGGGAAATGACTTCAGAAGGATTAGTTATTTTTTTAAGGAATGAATCAAAATATGAAGAAGATAGTGTTGAATATTCTAAAATTCAAGATATAAAAAGAGAATTTGGTATTCTTGCCAAAGGAGCAGTACAATTCGGAGGAGAAGCCTTCCATGATTTTAAGGAATATTTTGATGATTTAGAAGATTTATTAGAAACTGTTGGAGATTCTTAATTAAAAATGATTCCAAAATTTAATTTAACTAATTATCCTATTGGTCAAATCGATAAGGGATTAGACGGAGTTGTAGTCAGAATTTCTGAAGATCTTGTTGCAAAAATTCCCTTTACTGAAAATGAAAATGAAGCAAAGACATTTGCAATAGATGAATGTGAAATTGCAGATGCCCTATATGAACATGGTGTTTCAGTTCCAAAGCCAGAAGGAGTTTATATTTTGGATGAAAGGATTAGAAATGTTTTGAATCTAAAAAGTAATGGGCTTGAGAATATTGCACCGGCCCTTTATGGATTTGTTATGCAATACATCCCAGGAGTGAAACTAAATGATGAATCTATTTTGCCTTATGATAATTTATTTGAGGAACTTAATGCAAAATCTAATTTAAATTTAGAAAAATCTATGGAAGTTGCTATACCTGAAGATCATGGGCCATACAATGTTTTGGTGGATGAATCAGAATCAGAAGTATTTCTTATTGACTTCGCAGGATGGAGATTGATAGATTAAAATGAAAGATTTACCAGAAAAATTATACCATGGAACTTGTAAGGCTTTTGTAGCTTATGCCTTACAAAATGAGGGAAAACTTGGTCCTTGTTCTGACTCAGTTAGCTTTACCCCTAAGTTGGATCATGCAAGAATGTTTTCTGAAAGTTGGAAAACCCCTGCAGGTTTAAAAAAATTGGAAGATTGTTTTGGAGAGGTTTTAGATTTAAAATTTTCTGAACCTGTTGTCTTAGAATTTGATTCTTCAACTCTTGGAAAACTACATTATAGAAAAGATTGTGAAATAGATGAATTTTATGTAGAATGTGGCCCAATTGATATTAGTCTTGGTAAGGAAGTTAGTTAAACAAATCCGAAATTCTTAAAAAAGACTACTTACTTGAGTTTGTTTATGCCGAGATCGCATAATCTGGTATTGCACAGGATTGCTAATCCTGGACCCTCGGGTCGTCTGGGTTCAAATCCCAGTCTCGGCGTATTTTCATTAATTTTTTATATTTCAACTAACTACTAATATTATGGTAGATATCATAGATTTTGCTTTACACATTAAGTATCCTGGAATATTTGGAAAACTGGAATATAAAAAAGAACCAAGCACTACAAGTTTACTTAAGGCAGAATTTGAGCTGAAAAGAAGCTTAGGTGAAGAACTTCCACTTAATTTTGATCTTATGCAAGAATATATGGAAAAATATTGTGGAAAAAATGAAGCAATTTCTGAATTAAAAAATAGGGTCGAAGAAATGGCAAATAGACATTGGTCAAATTTATTATCTAAAGTTGAACTTCATCCCGATGAATTCTTTCCTAGCCACCTTTAGTAAGTTTTTTATACTAAAGGTAAATCTAGAGTATTATGTATTTAGAAGGGTTGATAACATTTTTGGGTTTAATTATTGGTTTATTTATTGGTAAATACACTAAAGGCGAGATTAAATCTGGAAAGAAATATTTTTCTGTTGCTTATAGAATTGTTCTTTTCTTTTTATTTTTGATTAGTTTATATTTTGCTTGGTATGCCAATATTTTTCATTTCTTACTTGCTTTTGTAGCTGGAATGGTATTTAGCATTGGATTAAAGAATATATATTTCTATTTAGGTTTGTTATTTGTTCTAAGTTTTTGGGGCAGTGAAACCTTCTTTTTTATTGTTGCTACAATAATCTTTATCTTTGGTTTGCTTCATGGTGGTTTGATAATTGAAAAGTTTTCTAGAATTAAAAATATAAGAAACAAAATTGTGGCTTCTTTAATATCATTTGCTATTCCTTTTATCTTGATTTATTTTAAGAATTTTGCCTTGGGTACTAGTTATATCTTGTTTGCGTTTATTTCTGGAGCTATTTTCTTGAAATTTATCAAAAAGTTAGATTTATAAATGGTTAATTTTTTCTTATTTTTATGGGTTTACATCTAATTGGACTAGGAATGCATGATGAAAAGGACATCACATTAAAGGGATTAGAAACTATAAAAAAATGTGATTCTGTTTATTTGGAAATTTATACTTCTTTGTTAGATTCTTCTTTAGAAAAGCTTGAAGAATTATATGAAAAAAAGGTAAATATTGCTACAAGAGAGATGGTTGAGAAAGATGATAACGAAATATTAGAAAAAGCAAAGAATGAAGAAGTGGCCTTTTTGGTAAAGGGAGACATTTTTGGAGCTACTACCCATATGGATTTGGTTTTGAGAGCTCAAAAATTAGGAATTAAAATCTATTATATTTTCAATGCATCTGTTATGACTGTTGTTGGTGCGATTGGTCTTGAATTGTACAAATATGGAAAAACTACAAGCATTCCTTTTGGTAATGAGCATGTTTCTGCTCCAATAAAAATTTTTGATCAGAATTATAAGAATGATATGCACACTTTGTTTTTATTAGATTTAGATCCAATTAATAATAAGTTTTTGAATATTAATGAAGCTTCTGAATATTTGATTAAACATGGTGTTGACGAGAATTTGATTGCTATTGGATGTAGTCATTTAGGGAGTAGGGGCGCAGAAGTAAAAACTAGAACATTGAAAGGTATGACGAATGAGACATTTAGTAGCTACCCTCAAAGTTTGATTATTCCTGCTAAAGATTTACATTTTATTGAAGAGGAAGCAATCAATAGGTTTAAGTAAGTTTAATTATATTTCTTTGTATGAGAGTTAAAATTATTGTAAAAGCAAATTCTAATGAAAATAAGGTTCTTGGTTTTGACGGAAACTTTGATGCCTATAGAATAAAAATAAAGGCTAAGCCAAAAGATGGTGAAGCAAATAAAGAAATTGAGAAATTTTTGAGAAAAACATTTAAAAAAAAGGTTAAAATTGTCTCTGGTTTTAAGAGTTCTAGAAAAGTTATTGAGCTGGCTTAAAATTCATAATATTTTCAAATTTTTGTTCTAAAATCTCTCCTGAAATTGCATTGATTTTTAGATTAAAGACATTTAATGCTGTTGTTATATATGTCAAATTCCAAAATGGCACTTCTTTTTGTTGTAAAATAATTATTTTTTTGCTTATTTCTTCTTTTTTATTTTCTTTTTCTAAAACTTTTAACATTATTTCTTGTGACTCTTCTAAATCTATTTTTATTTTTTCTATCTCTAATTCTTTCAAATCTTTTTGTTTTTCATAAATCTCTGATTCTTCTGTATTTATTATTTCATTATTTAAAGAAAAGGTTATTAACTTATCCTTATAAAAAAAATTAAATTGCCATCCTTTTTCATCTAAAAACGCACTTGAGATAAAAGTATCTGGATTGTTATTTTTGAATTCTTTAAATTCTTCTGAGTTTATTATTTTAGAATATTCTTTTGTTATGTTCATTTTTTGGATTCTATTTCTTTTAGTAGATCCTTAATAAATTTATCTATAGAAATATTGAAAGAGACTTTTCCCTCTCTTGTTCTAATTGCTAGTTTTTTTGACTTTATTTCTTTATCACCTATTGTAATCATGTAGTTTACTTTTTCTTTTTGAGCATCTCTAACTTTCTTTGATATTGATTCACTCCTAAAATCAGTTTCAACCCTTATGCCATTTTCTTCTAATTTCTCTTTAAGACTCTCTGCAAATTTATTTGATCTATCTGTAACTGTAATTACCTTTGCTTGAACTGGAGAAAGCCATAGTGGAAATTTTCCTGCGTAGTGTTCTATTAATATACCTAAAAATCTTTCTAAAGAACCGAGAATTGCTCTGTGTATCATAACAGGCCGATGTTTATGACTATCCTTTCCTGTATATCCAAGATCAAATTTTTCTGGCATTGAAAAATCTACTTGTATAGTTCCACATTGCCATTTTCTTCCTAGTGAGTCTTTTATATGAAAATCAATTTTTGGACCATAAAAAGCCCCATCACCAGGATTTAATTTGTAATCTATCTTTAATTTTTTCATAGCCTTTTCTAAGGATGCTTCTGCACTATCCCACATCTTTTTTGTACCAATAGATTTTTCTGGTTTTGTAGATAATTCTAATTCATAGTCTAGTCCGAATGTTTTGTAGATTTCTTTAGATAGTTCTATCACACCAATTATCTCTTCCTGTAATTGTTTTTCAGTGCAATAAATATGTGCATCATCTTGTGTAAATGCTCTTACTCTAAATAATCCATTTATTACTCCCGATAATTCGTTCCTATGTACTAATCCAAGCTCTCCAACTCTCAATGGGAATTCTTTATAGGAATGTAATCTTGATTTGTATACTAAAATTCCCCCTGGGCAATTCATTGGTTTAACAGCATAATCTTTTTTGTCTATTTTTGTAAAGTACATATTCTCCTTATAATTATCCCAATGACCAGATTTTAACCAAAGTGCCTTGTTTAGAATAATTGGAGTTTTGATTTCTTTATACTTCCAATCTTTATGTATGTCTTTCCAAAATGTTATTAATTCATCATAAATTATTTGACCTTTTGGATGGAAAAATGGAAATCCTGGAGCCTCTTCATGGAATGAAAATAAATCAAGCTGTTCTCCCAATTTTTTATGATCTCTTTTTTTTGCTTCTTCTAACATGAATAAATATTTTTTTAACTCTTTTTTTTCATAAAATGCTGTACCATAAATTCTCTGCAACATTTTCTTTTTTGAATCTCCTTTCCAATATGCGCCTGCAGTTGATAGTATTTTGAAAGCCTTTATTTCCCCTGTTGACTTTACATGTGGTCCTGCACATAAATCTATAAAATCTCCCTGTTGGTAGAATGCTGGCTTTGTTTTTAGTTCTTCTAATAATTCTAATTTGTATGGTTGGCCCTTTAGAATTTTTTTTGCTTCTGCTTTTGTTTTTAAAGATTTTTTTATTGGCAGATCTCTTTTTATTATTTCTAAGGCTCGTTTTTCTATTTTCTCTAAGTCTTCTGGAGTAAATCCTTTGTTTCTGTCAAAATCATAATAGAATCCGTTCTCAATTGGTGGACCTATTGCCAATTTTGTTTTTGGAAATAGCTCTAAAACTGCCTGTGCTAGAACATGTGAAGCTGAATGTCTTAGTGAATCTAGGTCTCTTTTCATTATAATTAATTTTTGTTAAATAGTATTTAAATTTATGTATCGTAAAAAGATTTATAAATAAGTATAAAGATATTGAAATAGGATGAAAAAAAGAGTATATTTGCTGGCTTTGGTGTTTTTGGCCTGTCTTCCATTTATTAGTGCTGAAGGCAATGAATCTGAAGGCGATTCTACCTATAGTATTGAGTTTAATATAGATAAATCTAGAATTCAGTTAGGAGACAATATTTTAATTGATGGAAGTATCTTTAAGGATAATGATCTTTTTGAAGAACAAGTTAATATGAAGTTTTATTTTACTTCAGAGAGCGATCAAAATGAAATATATTTATCAATTTTTGATGGAACATTTTCATTGTCCCCTTGGTTGAGAGATTTGCAGAATGGAGATTATGATATCTCTGTTGAATTAATTGATTTGGAGGGGAATTCACTTCATTATTTTGATAATTTGCAAAGTTTATTTATTGATAATACACTTGTATTGGATTTAAGTTTGGAAAATGATCAGTTAAATCCTGGAGACAAACTACAAATTCTTGGAAGCATTCTAAGAAATCTTGATAGAAAGGAAATTCCTTTGGGGCTAGTAACTGTTGAATTGGATGGTGTTGAGTATATCACAGAAGTTAGTAATGGTAATTTAGATTATGAAATTATTCTTAATGATAATATAAGGTCTAATTTTCATGGTACACTAATTAAAGTAGAGGATAGTTTTGGGAATAGGGGCGAAATTGTTTTAGATTTTTATGTTATTCCTCAAGAGGAATCTTTAGAGCTAATTTTGGAAAAGAAAAGTTTTTTTCCCGGAGAGGAGATGCGTACCAGGGTAGCACTTTATGATCAATCAAATACCGAGATTATTGAGGATGTTAATATCCAGATTTTCAATACAAAGGGGAAAAAGGTTTTTGAAGAAGACTTTTCAACAAGTTCGTATTCTAGATATTTGCTACAAGAATTTGCGCTTCCTGGAGAATGGAAGATTCAAGTTAAATCAAATAAAATGGAAACTGAGAAATTTGTTGAAGTTTTGATTTCTAAAAATATAGAACTAGAACTACTTGCTCAAAGCCTGAAAATTAAAAATTCTGGAAATGTAAAATACGAAGACCCTCTTGTTCTATTAGTTTCAAATGGTGAATACGAAAAAACCATTGAATTTAGAACTGGATTAAAACCTGGAAGCAATATCAGTATTGATTTATTTAAGTTTCTTGATGATGGAAATTATGATGTTAAATCCTTAAACACTAATGAAACATTTAATTTAGAAATTTATGATGAAAGGGGATTTGGTTCAAAAACTGGAGATTTCTTTAAGTCTATAACTGGACAAGCTGTTCATGTTTCTGGAAGTAAAAATAGCAATGCTGCAAGTTATGGATTTGGAATTATTTTCTTATTGTTGATAGTGTTTTCTGCCTTTTTCTTTAATAGAGGCATTTTCGCTAAAAAAGTAAAAAATGTCAAACCTGGAAAATTTAAAAGTAAAAATGTTCAATCAAAAATATTGAGAAAATCTGAGGAAGATAAGGAAATTGAAGACTTTAAAACCAGAATATTGAAAGATATTGAAAAATCTGGAAATGATAAAGACGAAAAAAAAGAAAATAATAAGCCATTCAATGTTCAACCTTTTTTTCCAATTCAAAAAGAAAAAACTGAAAAGCCAGAAAGATTTTCTTTTGACAAGCCACTTAGGAAAAAATAAATATTATATCTTTATCTTCTTCTATTTTTTTAAAATCTTTTAATAATGTTTCTACTTCTTTTAATTTCTTTGATCTTTTTATAATTGAAATTGCTATTTTATTTTTTGCAACTCTTCTTATCTCTTTTATTGCCTTTTCAATATTTGTGAAGTTTTGTATTGCTGTTATTGAAATCACAACATCAAATGATTTATCTTCAAAGGGGAGATTTTCTGCTTCCCCGTGTATTACATTTGCTTTTGTTTTTGAAAGCATTCCTTTACTATTATCAATTCCAGTGTAATCTTTAAATAAGTATGAATAAAATGCTGTTCCGCATCCAACATCTAAAACTTTTTCATTAGTTATCTTTAGTTCGTCTATTATTTCATTGACTTTTTTTATTTGTTCTTCTTTGTGTAGTTCGTTATAACCTTTTGAGATTTCATCGTAGTAGTTCATGATTTTTTTAAATTTAGTACATTTAAATAACTATTGCCTTTATATTGAGTCCAAAAATTATTTAAAGAGCATTTTTCCTTTTGAATTAATGATTTTGACTAAAAAAATTATATTAGAAGAAATACATAAAAAAAGGATAAAAATTACTCCATTTAATAGGAAAAATATTGGTGCTGCATCTATTGATATAACACTAGATAATAAATTTAGAATTTTTGAAAGTGGGAAAGTTATTCTTGATGAAAAATCCGATTACAAGAAACACACTAAACTAGTTAAAAAGAGTGAATTGGTATTGATGCCGGGTCAATTTATTCTTGGTATAACAAAAGAAAAAATTAAGTTGCCTGAAGACATCTGTGGATGGATTTATGGAAGGAGTAGATTTGCAAGGTTCGGATTGAGTATTCACTCAACTGCGTCATTTATGCATCCTGGAATCAACAATAAACAAGTTTTTGAAATTTCGAATTCCTCAAATGTCCCCCTTGTTTTGAAGCCTGGAATAAAAATTGGGCAGATCATTTTAGAAAGAACTGAAGGAAAGGCAAAATATGCTGGAAAATTTAATAATCAAAAGTTATAAATATGAGAATTTTGTTTAACTTTTGTGCGAGCGTAGTTTAGTGGTAGAATTCGACGTTGCCATTGATAAATTTATTTATTAAGCAAAAACGTCGTGACCCGGGTTCGACCCCCGGCGCTCGCATATATTTTTTATTAATTTGTTTGTTGGTATTCTTCCATGTTTAGACCATATCTTGAATTTTAGATTATTTTTAAAATTACTAAATCCTATCTTATTATAATATTCTACTGCTTCTTTTCCAAAGAGATACAAACAATAATTATCATTGTTTTTTCCTATCCTTGGGTTATAACCCAAATGTTCCAGTGCTTTTTTTAGTGAATCTATCAAACTTATTTGACTATTAAAAAATATTATTTGTAAATTTGTTTTGTGGTGCCTGTATAACCCCCCATCAGTATCAAAGAGTCCTCTAATGCAGGGAATTAAAAGAGTACTTTCGTGTAATATCATCTCAGGTATTGATGAATTTTTCTTCTTCCCGAGTTTTAGATTAAATTGTTTTTGTATGTAATTCACTATGTCTCTAGAATATACCCTACATTGCACACCATTTGACTTTTTGAAATAATATATGCTTGAAGTTTTGTCAAATAAAAACTTAATTAGGTTTGGTATGTATTTGGTTATATATCTTAGGTCTATTTTGCCACAAGTGATTATCAATCCATTTTGATTTATATGTCCATCACCTAAATATATGCCAATTAGTTCAGCAAGCTCTGGAGAAATAAACTCTGGAATTTTTATATTTGAATTATTTATCGGTCTTTTCTCAGATATATGTTCATCAAAAGCGGTTGGATTAACATTTATTAAATTACATAATTCTTGAAATATTGATTCTCGCATACTACAATTCTCTTTGTATAAATGATTTACCATGCTTTTTGAGATATTCAATAATCCTGCTAATTCAATCCATTTTAGTCCTGTTTTTGTTCTTATTACTTCTAAAAATTCTTTCTGTTTTTCTTTTTTGAAAATTATGTATTCCATTGGTGGTTGATGTAAAAATGTGTTTATAAATTCTGTTTGCGTGCGTGGCAAGGTGACAAGATGGTTTATTAACTTTGGAGTAGTTATTAATAATAATCTTTATAAAGACCCTCTTGCTTGCGTATTTATGAAAAATTCCAGTATTTTGGGTTTATTTTTGGTATTATTAATTTTGGTTATGCCTAATATTGGAGCTTTTGGATTTAATAGTGTTTCAAAACCTAATGGACCAGATTTAATGGTTAGATCTGTGTTTTTTGATGGACTTGTCCAACATGAAGAGACAACTGCATATATTGTGATTGGAAATAGAGGAAATGAAGTTATTCCTGTTGTTGAGTTTTTATATGATTTTGATTATGAACCTGAAGAAGGAGATGAGGTTTATGAAAGGTTGAGATTTAGTTTAATGCCTGGAGAACTAAAGAAAATAAGTTTGACTCATATTTATTTGGATAGTGGTCATCAAACATTTTATTTTATGCTAGACCCCAATGATTTAGTTGAGGAGATTAATGAAGAGAATAATGATTATCTTATGACAAATTACATAGAGCCTAGTACGTTGCCAGATTTAGAGATTGATGAGGTGGAGTGGGACACGGAAGGCGCTTTTGATGGAGTTTTGAATATGGATATTGAAAATTTGGGCTATTTCGATATTGATGGCTTTGATTATTTTATTGACTGGGGCGATGGTTCTGGAGAATTAAATCATTATAATGGAATTTTAGAAGAAGGTGAAACTATTGTTATTGCTCGAGACCATGCTTATCCTGATTATGGAACCTACAATGGATATGTTGAGTTAGATCCTTATAATGAAATTGAAGAACTTAATGAAGATAATAATTATGAAACATTTAGAGCAAGATTTTACCCTCCTCATTTTGAAGTTTTGGAGACAAGATTTTATTTGGATGGAGAATTGCTAATACTTGACGAAGGCACCATAATAATTGACCATACTTCTTCTGAGTTGGAAGTGATTATTGAATTTGTAAATCTTCTTGATGAAGAGATTGAGGAGTTTGAGTCTGATGCCTATATCCGTATTGGAGATTGGGATGATGGAGATTGGGAGAATATAAATAATATCCTGCCTGGATAGATTTTTGTAGTAACACATAGTTTTTCTATTCCATGGCTTCCTGAATCTGATGGGTGGCTTGAGTTTGAATTTGAGAGTGAAACTGACGATTATGGACGTTATTCTGAAGAATTAGAATTTGATATTGTTCTTGTCTAATTATGACTCGCGCATTCTTTTATTTTCAAAGAAATAGTTAAAGCATTAATAAACTAATAATAATCCCAGCTATAAGGGGAATTAACAAGTTATCATCAATTATATTTTTAAATTTAAAATCTATTAATTCTACATACATGGCAACCATGGATGCTACTAATGCCATATAGAATGGAACAAAAAAACTGGCAGCTATTGTTGCAGTTATTATTCCAGATATGGTTCCTTCCCAGGTTTTTTTCTTACTAAACCTTGTCTTAATTTTTCCCATTTTACCTATTAAAGCTGCAAATCCGTCTCCTACAGATAAAACTAAAATTGAAGCATATGCTATATTCTCACTAAATAGGTATAAGGCAATTAACATTCCAGCAAGTGCTGTTATTGCTCCCCAACCAGGCATAAACATCTTCTTACGGTCCATTTTCTTAAGACCCCAACTAACTAGTGGAATTTTATATTTTTTAGATAAAGGAGAAAGTATTAAACCAATAATTAATAATATTAATAATTCAAATCTGGTAATTATTCCTATCTTTAATAAAACAATTGCTGCTATTCCAGAAAAGATATGAAATGTTTTTCTTCTTAGCTCTAGTAGAGTAAGCATATTATATTCTGAAATTTATATTATTTAAAATTTTTGGAAAGATATTTAAAGTCTCAATTATATTTTTTATTATGAATAAAAGAGGAATTAGTCCGTTTATTGCTACAGTTTTACTTATTGGAATAGTCATTATAACTGGAGTTTTTCTACTTGCATTTTATAGTTCTTTTTCAAGTAATCAAACTGACGAGATAGAGGATCAAACGTATATTACTAGGCTTTGTGTTGAGAAAACTGATTTGAATCTTGGAAAGTCTTGCCGTGTCTCTTATCTTACTTCTACTATTAGATTAGATGTTGAAAATGAGGGAGCATATCCAATCTCTTCTGTTAACTTCACATTTTATTTTGGAACTGATGTTGTTGGAACTTATGTGTTAACTGATAGTATAAGCGAGTATGGACATATAGTTACCGAGGATATAACGGATTTACAATCCGTACCTGAAAAAATAGGGCATACAAAGTATCTAGTTGTAAATGGCGAAACTGTAATGTGTGATCCTGCCTTTATAGGACTTGAAATCACCCAGTTATGTTAAGATTCATAAACTAGGAAACACTTTTAAATTTTGAATTTTGTTTTTTATCTATGAAAAAAATCCCCGAGTTTAAAAATGAGTTTATAGAGAGATATTCTGAATTAACTGATTTTAAAAAATTTAAAGAATTTTCTTTGAAAGATAAGAGGAAGAGTGTTAGAGTTAATAATTTGAAGATTTCTGTGGATGAATTTAAGAAAAAATATAAGGATTTGAAATTGAAGCAAATTCCTTGGATTAAAGATGGTTTTTTTGTTAATTCATCTAGAACTGATTTGGGAAATTTTCTTGGACATAGTATGGGGCATTTTTATGTTCAAGAGGCTAGCTCTATGTTACCAGCTTTAATCTTAGATCCTAAGGAAAATGATTTTGTTTTAGACATGGCTGCTGCCCCTGGAAGTAAAACTACTCAGATTGCTGCTTTAATGAAAAATAAAGGATTAATTGTTGCTAATGATAATAACTATAATAGATTGAAGGCTTTGACTATGAATCTACAAAGATCGGGCGTTACTAATACAATTATTAGTTTAATGGAGGGCAGATTTTTTTCTAAGTTTTCTTTTGATAAAATTTTATTAGATGCGCCTTGCTCTGGTACTGGAACCTTGAGAAAGAGTCCAAATACAATTAAAGAGTGGAATGCAAATATGATCAAAAGAACTAGCGGCATTCAAAGACAACTAATTAAAACTGCATTTAATAATTTAAGGGAGGGAGGGACTTTAGTTTATTCTACTTGTACTTTAGAACCTGAAGAAGATGAGGGAGTTGTTTCTTGGTTGTTAGATGAATTTGAAAATGCTAAGTTGGAGAAAATTAATCTTTCTGGGTTGAAAAGTTCTCCCGCAGTTTTAGAATTTGAAGGGAAGGAATTTAATTCTGAAGTTAAAAAATGCTTAAGAATTTGGCCTCAAGATAATGACACTGATGGTTTCTTTGTTGCTAAGATAAAAAAAGCTTTATAAACTCTCCTTATTTCGCATTTTTATGGTACATAAAGGAAAATCTAAACGGAAAAAGGTCAAAAGCGGAAGACATACGGATAGAGATTTGGTTCTTATTTCTGCTGAAGGCACTGATATCTCTGAAAATGGAGACTTGGACTCTAAAATAATCCGAGCCGTTGCAATTGTTGGAAAAGTTGGAAATAATGAGCTTAGTAAGTTGGTACCGTATCTTGGCCCAGAATATGATGGATCTCCATTAGAAGGAAGAATGAGAAGGTTAGTAAGGGAAGAAGAACTCCGTTACGAGAGAAAATTCTATCGTTTAAATATGTAGCTGGCCATCTTGAGTGTATTTTAATTTGTTTTTCATTGCAATCTCTGCTTTTTGTAATTCTGAACCCAAATAAGCTGCATGCTCTTTCAAAGAAACTAATTTTTCCCTTATTATTGTGTTATATAATTCTTCTGCGTTTTTTCCAACGAAAACTGTTGCTTTTTTCAAATCTTTTTTTGGATGATTTGAATTGTCATTTTTTACATGGGCAACTTCAATTTGAGTTTTATTAATTCTAATTAGAAAATATCCTTTTGGATCTTGTTTCCATTCTTTTTTTGAATTATATTTAGCTTTTATTTTCATTTTGCATTTTTATTGCATCCCTATATGTGTCCGGGGCTTCACAAATTATTGTACAGTTTATTTTTTGTTTCTTTAATTCACTTATAATTGTTTTGAATTCTTCTATTTCTATGGGGATATGATTTTTCTCTCCTTTTTCTGAATAGGCAATCCCAGAATAATGGCAATGTATATGTTTGTGCCCTTTAAGTTTATTTATTACTTCTTTAAAATCTATATTTCCATTGTTTCTTGCTTTTAGATGCGCAAAATCTATACAAAAAGCAGTTCCAGATTCTTTTGCTAATTTTAGAGTTTCGTCTAAAGAACCAAATACGCTTACTTTTCCTGTTGTTTCTGGAGCTAATTTTACATTCCATTTTTTATCTTCAATATATTCTTGTAATAGAATCATTTCTTTCTTTATGTTTTCATAAGTCTCTTCCCTTGTTGATTTCCCAACAAATCCAGGATGAAACACTATATATTTTGCTCCAAGATAGTGTCCGATTTCACATGCATCCAATATTCTTTTTTTACTCATTGCTACTTTCTTTTTCTCTGTAGAATTTAAGTTGATAAAATATGATCCGTGTATACTCAAATCTATATCTAACTCTTTAGCTAATTTTCCTATTTCTATTGCATCTTCTTTTTTCAAATAAGTAGAATATGTGAAAGCAACTTCTGCAGCTTTTAAATTATTTTCATGAAAATATTCTAAGTTTTCTTTGGCTTCACTTTTTCCACCAATACCAGAAGGACCTATTTTTATCATTGTTGAAAAGCTAATTTCTCAAGTATATAAAATTTATTATGGGAAGTTTTATAAAATATCTTTATCTAAAGGAATGTATGAAAAAATTAAACCTTGTATTTGTACTGTGCGTTGTTATTTTGCTTCTTACAGGGATTAATTTACTAAATTATTCTGATGAAAATGGATTTATTTTTACTGGTATGGCTACAGATCCTCCAGGTAATTGTCCAGATCCATGTTTAACAGAAGTTGATGGTTCTCCTTTTGAAGTTCCGGCTGGAGAATGTGGACCTTATTTGCCACAGTACTGTCCATCTGTAGTTGGAGATCCAAGTGAATGTGGTGTTTTCATAGATGATTGTTCTACGTGTGGTTGTAATGAAGGATTAGATTGTGATTTTGGTGGTAGTTGTTATCTACCTGAAGAACCCCCACAAGGAAGTCATACTGAATGTGTTGAACTTCCCGGTGAAGAATTTGATTGTGTAAAATTTCCTGGAGAAGGAAGTAATGAATGTAGTGTAGATAGTGATTGTTATACTTCTAGCCATATGGTTTGTGTTGGTGGAGATTCTTGTGAAAGTGCTCCTGGCCCAGGAAGAGATCAATGTGATTTGATTGGTTGTTTTCCAGAGTATTTGAGTAGATGTGATGAATTCACTTGGGGCAATGAATGTCAAATTTCTAATGAGCCTGTTTATTGCCTTGATGGAGAATTTTTAAATGATTGTCAAATTTGTGGATGTCCTGGAGATTTAATGTGCCAAGAAAGTGGAGAATGTGCTATTCCATTAAGTGGTGGAGGCGAGGGAGATTTCGAAGAGTTGCTCTATTTATCTAGTGTCTCTCTAGAATTAGAAAAGAATGAATATGTAAAAAGCTTGGTAGAAAATAATCTAAGGAAAACTTTCGAATTCAAAAAACCTGAAACCCCCATATTAAGATTTGTAAGGCCAACCATTACTAAGATGTCTCTAAATCTGCCAGATAAACCTGCAATAGAAAAGGTGGAAACCACTGGAGAAATCCAAAAGAGTCCAGAATTGGGAAAACTAGTTCTTATTCGTGGCTTGAGATTATCTAGAAATGGTATACAATTCAGCCCAGGAGAAGTAAAGGAAGAATTTAATATGCTTTTGGGTTTAAAAAACAATCAACCATATATAAAACTTCATTTTCCAGATTTACCATAAAATGTTAGATATTATTAAAGAAAATAAAAAAGAAAGAAAAGAGTTAGCTAGAAATGTAAAAGAATTTTTAAAAAAAATAAAAAATAAAGATATAAAATTTTTTGTTGGTGGAAGTTATGCAAAAAACACTTTTTTAGACAGCAACTTAGATGTTGATATATTTGCTAAATTTGATTATAACCAATATAGGTTCAAAGACATTTCTAAGGAGCTAAAAAAGTTTTTGAAAACTAAATTTAAAAAAGTTGAAATTGTGCATGGATCTAGAGATTACTATCATATTCAAGAAAATGGAATTAGTTTTGAAATTGTTCCTGTTTTAGATATAAAGAGAAATAATCAAGCGCAGAACATAATGGATTACTCTCCCTTACATGTTAAGTTTGTAAAAAGGAAAACCAATAAAAAACTACAAAAAGAAATTAAATTATTGAAAATATTTTTAAGAGCTAATGGACTTTATGGTGCGGAATCATATATTCGTGGATTCTCTGGATATGTTTCAGAGCTTTTGATAGTTTATTATAAAAGTTTTGAAAAATTAGTAAAGAATGCTAAGTTATGGGGGAATGAGGAAATTGTTCATTTTGGAAGAAATAAAGAAAGGGCCCTTAGTAATTTAAGTAAATCAAAAAAAGTTTCTCCTTTAATAATTATAGATCCTGTTCAGGCAGATAGAAATGCTGCTGCCGCTTTATCTAAGAAAAACTATGAAAAATTTGTTTCACTATGTAAAGCTTATAACGGCAATAAGAGTTTTTTTGTTGAAAAGAAAGTACTATTAGATAAATTAAAAGGATATACCATATTTGAAATAACTCCATTAAAAGGAAAAAAGGATATTATTGGAGCTAAATTATTAAGTTTGTTGGAGAGAATTAAGAAGGAGTTTGAGAGTTATGATTTCAAAATTGATGATTATGGCTGGAAATTTGAAGATAAGGTTTATTTCTTGTTTAAAGCAGGAAAGTTAACTAAAAAAAAGGTTCACCTTGGTCCAAAACTAAAGGATAAGAAGAATGTTGCTGCCTTTAAGAAAAAATGGAAAGAAGTTAAATCTTCCAAGGGCAAAGTTTATACCGTTCTTAATAGAAAATATCTTAGTCTGGATGAATATGGAAAATATCTGATTAAGAAAGATTGGATCAAAGAGAAAGTTAAGAGTGTTAAATTGTTTAAGAATTAATTTTTTTAATAAAACGATAGATTTTTATACTTATTTTGCCTCCCCGATTTATGGCAGATGGAATCATTAATGAAACTGATCTTGATGTTAAGCTAGAATATATAATTTCTAAAATGTTACCTTTGGTAGATTTAAATATTCCTCAGGAAAAGATGGATGAATTTATTCAACAAAGACCATATGAGCTTAGTTCGAGTCCTGACCATATAGATTATTAGTCTTTATCGTTTTCTAAAAAAGGTGGTTAAATAATAGTAGAATGGAATTGGATGTAACCCTTGTGGCACAGGCGACGGAAAATTGTAATCTTGGTTGTGATTATTGTTATTTGGCTAAAAAAAGACAAAAAAGAGATATGAATTTAGATGTTGCAGAGGTCTTGATTAAATCATTTTTAGAACATAATAATCAATTTGCCCATTTTACTTGGGCCGGAGGTGAACCTCTTTTAAGAAGCAACAATTTTTGGAGAGAAATTATAAATATTGGCAAGAGTTATAATAAGAAGGATTTAGAATTATCCCATTCTATTCAAACAAATGGTCTTTTATTGACAAAAACAAGGCACAAAGAACTAACCGATATGGGATTCAAAATTGGAAGTAGTTTTGATGGTTGTTTGGAACTTCAAGATTTAAATAGAAAATCAAAGAAAGGGAAGGATGTTGGAATTTCAGTTTTAGAGAATATAACTTCATTAGAAGGGGATGCTGGTCTGATTTCTGTTCTGACAAAGAACATGGTAGGTAATGAAGAAAACGTTTATAAAAATTTAAGGAACCTTTCACAAAAAGCTAGAGTAAACTTTTTTGTTCCCTCTGGAAAAGGCCTAGAGAACTCAGATGAGCTTTTGCCAAGTAAAGAAGAAGCTTATTTATCTATGAAAAAATTTTATGAATTATGGAAGGACGATGAATCAGATTTTATTTTGAATCCATTTAGTAGTATGATTAGGGGATTATTTTTAGGATGGGTAAAAACATGTGACTTTTCGTCATATGCTTGTTATAGGATACTTGGTGCAAACCCTGTGGGGGAATTATTTTTATGTTCTAGATCTGCAAATATGCTCGATACAATGATTGGAGACATAAAAAAGACAGATTTGCAAGATACTATTGGTTCTGAAAAGCACCAGGTAATATTAGACAGATTTTCTAAGCTAGAAGAAGGCGAATGTGAGGGGTGTGACTATTTGCCTTATTGCTCCGGAGGGTGTCCAATTGAGGCATTATCTTACTCTGGAAACTTTATGAGTAAAACATATTATTGTGAAACGAGAAAGGGGTTATTTGATATAATCCTGGAAGACTTAAATACGGAAAATGGTAGAAATAGATTGCAAGAAAAAGTCGGAATGTTGGAATAATGTAGATATTGTTCCATTTGATAAATACTCAAAAAATGATAAGTTTTTGATATTGGAAAAGGGAAAACCTACTTTTTTTCTAAAGAGGTATAATAAAAATGAATTTAATATCAAATCAATTGCTGAGAGGGAAAGAAATGTTTTGGCTTTTTTTAATCAAAGTGAACTTCTTAGAACTCCTAGGTTGATTAGGGCAGATGAGGATTATATTATTACTAGATATGAAAGGGACCTCAGTGATGTTAATGTTTTGGACGCTTTTGATGAAATTGTAGATTTTCATATATCCTCCATGAATTATGATAGTTTTCCTAGTTTTTTTAGAGATCAAGTTTACGCAAATGACCGAAGAGTAAGGGGCCCAATAAGAGTTAATAAATATAGGGATTTGGTTGAAGTACTTTGGAACCCTGAAGAAATACTTGATTTTATGGCAGATGTTCCTCCCGAAAGATATAATGCTCTCCCTATAATTTTAACACACGGGGATTTACACAGAGGGAATATTCATAAAAACGAAAGTGGTGAAATTATATTTAATGACTTTGAGAGATCTTATTTTGATTACCCGACGTGGGATATTGCAAAATCTCTATTGGATTTATCTTATTCAGAGGTTGATTCTTTTATTGATAGATATATTGATGCGGTTAAAGATTCAATTCCCCATATCTCTGGAGAGAAACTAAGGGAATTAATTATTGGAGATTGCTTATACCGTATATTAACGGATTCTATTTCGGACAGGCAAACTGATAACTTTAAGGAAGTTGCCGCTAGACATTTGGTAAGGGATCGGGCTTTTTTAGAGAGGTTTGTTTTTCTGAATTAATTTTGCTTTCTTAATATTTAATTTAGCTGTATTTTTTGATTCTTCTTTTATTTCTGATTCTAAAACCTTTATTTTTTTCTTAAATAGTGGGCAATCCAGAACTAATGATTCAAATTCTCCGCCTTCTCCGGCAATATTTAGCCCGTTTTTTCTGTTTAGTTTTACCAATTTATCTATATCTTCATTTGTTATTATTTTGTTTAACCATGATTTATCTAAACCATCTGCTGCTATTGAAGAAAATATTATTTTGAAATTATTTTTTATTATTTCCCTCATAACTTCTTCTTGGTCTTTGTGCCATAATGGGGAAAATACTTTTAATTTTAATTCCTTTGCAATCTTTTCTATTCTGTCTCTTTGATATTCTGAGAATAAAGCCCCAGTTATAATTCCTTGAATTTTGTATTTTTGTTTAGCTTTAATTAGTGCTTTTTCTAAATCTTTTAATTCGTGCTCTTTTTTTCCTGTTGTTTCTTGTAAAATTATTGGAATCTGCATCGCTTTTGCTTGTAATTCTGCTAAATGGATATTTGGAGTGTGATACATATATGAATCTGGATTTTTTGATTTAATTGTTATTAAGCAAGATATATTATATCCTTTCATTAAGTAGGTAGAATAACAAGAATCTTTTCCTGAAGAAAATAAAATTCCTAATTTCATAAATTGATTGAGATATTCTGATTTAAATTTTTTTTCTTTTTTTGCAAGCTTTTCTATTGCTTTATCTGATTTTGATCCGTATTGCGCTGCTTTTTTTGGCCTTAAAGAATATTTTTTTGGAATCCCTTCTTTTATTGCTAAATCCCTTAAAATAAATTTATTTATGTTATTTTTTATTTTATATTTTTTTGGTATTTTTATTGAGTACTTCACTAACTCTTTTTTTAGGTATGGTGTTCTTATCTCTAAATTATGATATTTTGTTATTAGTATATCCCTTATTAGATCTATTTTGTAGACATTTCTTAATCCGTCTTTTAACTCTTTATTTAGGTTCTTAGATTTTTTATGTCTTGAATATCCTCCAAAGATTTCATCTGAACCTAGACCGGATAAGACTATTTGTGTTTTATCCTTTTTTGCTAACTCTGATGCGGCATATATTGCCAGCGCCACAGAAACTTGGATAGGATTTGTGTTTTTTAGCATTGTGATTATTTTTTTTAGATATTTTGGAATCTCTTTTTGATTGATTATTTTATGTTTAAGTTTTAGATTTAGTTTTTTTGCAATTTCTTTTGAATTCTTTAGGTCTTCTGCATCCTTATCAAATGCGATTGTGTAACATGTAAAGTTGTAGTTTAGTTTTTTTAAATAATTGGCTAGAACTAGCGAATCTATTCCTCCTGAGAAAAATAGTCCAATTTTCTTATTTTTGGGGATACTTTCAATTGCATCTATTAATAACTTTTCTACCTGTTTTTGTTGTATTTTGTACATTGTATTCCCCCTAGTTTTTCAAAGAGATTGATATTTATATATTTTAACCACTACATTTATATTCTATACTCCATAATATTGTAAATATTTAACCACTACATAAATTTATATTGATTTAAATATTCTTCGGAACAAAATTTGGAAATTGCTTTTAATTTTCCTCTCTGACTGTTTTCTAAAGCAGATAAATATTTTCCTCTTTTTTCTACACGTATTGCCAATGGCCCTAGTCCTTTGTTCATTAGTAACCAATTCAATAATAATCTGCCTACTCTTCCGTTCCCATCAACAAAAGGATGGATTATTTCAAATTGTGAATGGGACTGGGCCGCTACCTCAAAGTCATCTACTTTTTTATAAGCCTTAGTTATCCAGTTTAATAACTCTTTCATTCTTTCCTCTACAAATAGGTGGGAGGTTGTCAATGTTTCTCCTATGTAATTCTGTACTTTCTTATATTCGCCTAATGTTTCTTCATCTTCTATATCTCTGTTTACTAATTTATGTAACTCTAATAAATCTACTTTTTTTGGTAGTTTTTTATAGCTTTTTTCTACATATTGCCAAGCTTTTAATAGGTTTGTTGCCATATACAATTCCTTTTTTTTATGGCTTTCTGGAGTTATATCTTTGAAAAGATAATTAAATGTGTCTTTTGAAGTCAACGTAGATCCTTCTATTGCGTTAGAGTTTGAAATAAATATACTTAGAAATTTTTCTCTTTCTTTTTCCTTGGATATATTATCCAAACTATCTAAATATTTTTTGTGTTTATCTGATATTTCCCTTATTTTTTTGTGATCTTGGTAAGATAGTTTATCTTTGAATTCCTTTAATATCTGATCTTTTTTTTCATAAGAGAATCTCATAGATTCAAACTCTTCTTTTGGAATTGGTCTTTTCTTTCCTATATACTTTATTGTCTTTTGGATTACTTTTTGCTTTTTTCTTATAGAAGTTACTAAGTAAAGATATTCGTTCCCATTTATCTTTTTTGTTACTATGTTTACCATAATTATTTTAACCACTACATATTTATAAACTTTTCTATCTATAACTCTTATTTTAATTTATATTTTATTTATTTTAACCACTACATTTATTGTTCTTTAAGTTCCCACTAATTCTGTAATCACTAATCTATAAAGAAAAGTTGGGTCTGTCCAGAAAGGTTGCGTGAGCAACCAAGATAATTAAATTAATTCTCTTA
>CAYYFK010000004.1:0-14263 GCA_964471565.1 Candidatus Woesearchaeota archaeon
CGAATTAGAAGGACCTTACCTGGTAACTAATGTAGTGGACGGAGACACAGCAGATGTAATAATAAATGGAAAAACAGAAAGGCTAAGATTCTCAGGAGTAAACACACCAGAAAAAAAAGAATGTTTTTACCAAGAAGCAAAAGATGAGCTAACAAATTTAATCCTAAATAAAGAAGTTTATTTACAACAAGATAAAACAGACAGAGGAAAATATGGAAGATTGCTAAGATATGTGTATTTAGAAGATTTACTGATTAATCAATATTTAATTGAGAATGGCTTCGCAAAAGCTTTTCACAAGTACAAAGACGACACATCTAAATATGAATTATTTGCACGTGCAGAATTTGAAGCAATTAGATTAGAAAAAGGTTTATGGGGGAGTTGTTAGCTCCTCAACAAATTTATCAACTAAACTTTCAAACCTCTCTTCATTAATTTCCAATTCTTCTGGAGAGTCATCAGTATATCCATGAAATTCATACTGTGTATCTCGTTTTTCACCAAAAAATTTAGCACCCATAAAAGGTCTCCAATCTATTCCAGATTCTATCATCTCATCAGATTTAGAACCCAATATATCTATATCATAATCTTTAACATTAATAGAATACGCCTCACAAAATAATTCATATACTCCAAAAATCTCTTTAGAGGTTAATTCTCTTCCCAAATCTATTTTAACTGTCATTATTCATGCCTCAAACTTACTCATTGCTAAGTTCCATTTCCAACTTATTTGAAGCTGCTTGACCCTGGAGTAGTTTATATGCAAGAGTAACCCCAAGAAATACACCGCCATAGAATTCCCCTTCTCCTTGAGATTTCAAAGTAAGATCTATTATATTTGCAACAAGAGGATTCTCTTTTCTTAATTCATCATATAAACTATTACGAAGGGGCACCCCCATTCCAACCTCTCTACCGGAATAAGAAATTAAAGAATCAAACATTTCCTTACTCACTACAGGCAGTCCATCTTTTGTAGTTTTTCCCATTTTAACAATCGAGGAAAATTAAGGCAATTTATAAAGGCTTCTCTTCTCTAAATCCACACTCTTTGCAATAGCAAACAGAATAAAAACCATCAGAAAACTTATGCTGCCCTTTATGTAATTTAGAACCACAATCCGGACAATCGTCTTTTAACATAAAATAACATTATAAAACATATTTAAAATGTTATCGGAACACAACAATCTTTATAATCTCAATTAATTTCCCAAAAAAATGTCAGAAAACTTAGAAAAAAAGATTTTTTTAATATGCCCGGTTAGAAACATTACAGATAAAGAAAATCAATTTTTACAAGAGTATATTTCTGAATTAGAATCAAATGGCAATAGTGTACATTATCCGCCCAGGGATACAAATCAAGATGATCCAATTGGATATAATATCTGTACAGAAAACTGTGCCGCCATAGATGCTGCAGACGAAGTACATATTTATTGGAACCCAGGTAGCAGTGGAAGCGGATTCGATTTAGGGATGGCATTTATGGGCCAAAAACCAATAAAACTTATTAATAAAGATAAAATTCCGAAAACGCCACATAAAAGCTTCGAAAATGTTCTACATGAGTTAGACAAGAAATATGGATTATAGGCTTTTCAAAACCTATTTAAATGCATCACATAAAACAATCTAATGAAATTCTCAGAAAGGGAAATAAAAGACTTAATTAAAGCATGGATAGCAATTTCATTAGCTTTCGCAATTCTTCTAAATGATGGAGATTTATTCTCCTCAACATTCTTAAACAGATTAATTATATCCTCAATAACAGTTGGTATTGCTTTCTTATTACACGAATTAGGACATAAATTAGTAGCTCAAAAATATCATTTTTGGGCAGAATTCAGATCATTTGATAGTATGTTAATCCTAGCAATATTAATGAGTTTTTTAGGATTCATCTTCGCAGCACCAGGAGCAGTAATGATTAATGGTTATTACATGACTAAAGAAAAAAATGGAAAAATCTCTGCAGCAGGACCATTAGTAAATATAATTTTATCAATAATTTTCATAATATTAATATTAATTGGAATAAATAATTTATTTACATTTTATGGTTTATTAATTAACTCTTTAATAACACTATTCAATCTAATTCCATTTGGGAACTTTGATGGTAAAAAAATATTAACTTGGAGCAAACCAGTATATTTCACAATGCTTGGTTTTGGATTAATTATAATGTTAGTTAGGGGTTTGATTTAAACAAAAAGATATATAAATCTAAAGATAAGTCCCAAAAACAATATGAAACATAAATTATATCGAGAATTTTCAGAGTCACTATCTGATGCGATTTGTCCCGAAGGGAAACTGAGCGATTATCTATTAAAAAACAATATAAGGAATATTATAAAAAATGATGTCATTATTGGTCAATCTGAAGGACTAGAAGTTAAGATATGGATGGGAGATATAGGACTATTTTCATTTTTAGACGATAGAGTTAAATCAAGAATGAAGGCTGAAATCAAAGCTCCAAATGGGAATAAAAGATATGAGTCCAAGGCCAAAGAAATCTTATCCCTCCTTGTTGGATATCAACCATTTGTTACAAAAGAAGATTAATATTTAACTATCTACTAGAATCAGATTGTCTTTCAGCTTCTAACTTCTTAGAAATTGCATTACTTGCTTGATCAATTTTAAAGGCAGCCAGAATCTCATCAGCCAAAGTTCTAGAAATTTTCTTTTTAGAATTAAAAGA
This sequence comes from Candidatus Woesearchaeota archaeon, assembly GCA_964471565.1. GTDB lineage: Archaea > Nanobdellota > Nanobdellia > SCGC-AAA011-G17 > PNOQ01 > JABIBT01. The sequence goes on from CAYYFK010000004.1 coordinate 2,729, forward strand.
CTTTGCATAAGCTCCTTGTACAAACCATCTCAAAGCTAAATCTACTCTTCGTAAAGGAGAAATATCTACAGATTTAGAATACCTTGCTCCACCATATTCTATTCCAGTAACTTCCTCTCGTGGTGCAGCATTCTCTAGAGCCTTAACAAAAACTTGAATAGGATTTTCTTTAGTTTCTTTTTCAAGAATTTCAAAAGTTTCCTTAACAACTTTGTAAACTTTAGTTGATTTTCCAGTACAATGCGAAGAAGTATATTTATGTTTCTTTCCTTTATGCCCTGGAACCATTAACTTATTCATTAATCTTTCAACAATATTATTTTTTTGAACCCAAATTCTCTGACCCGAAGCAGCCCTTCCAGAACTTCTTGGTATCAAAACAGGGTCGATAAATATATATGGAGATAAAGCTTTTTCATTAACTTTAACACTTTCAATATCCCAAACATTAAACAGCTTCATCTTCTACCCTTCTCTATCTTACCTTTAACCAAAGCCTTCAAACTTTGATCATTAACTTTAATAACTTGCCACCTAATTCCAGGAATATCTCCTTTTGCTCTTCCTTTAGTTCCACCAATACACTCAACAACTACTTCATCATGTTCATCAATTAATTTAATAGAATTTTCTAAAGGGGAGAAGGCAGTAATTTTCTTACCATTTTTTACTAATTGGCATTTAACACATTTTCTTAGAGCAGAATTTGGTTGTTTTGCTTCTCTTTGTACTTTTTCCAAAACAATTGCTTTTGCTTGAGGACACGCACCTAAAGGATCAGATTTTTTCTTCAATCCAAGTGATCTTCTCTTAAAATAAGGATCTTTCCATCTAGTTAATTTCCTTTTCTTTTTCAACCTTGCACCGGATTTTAATCCTCTTGATTTGTTTCCCATTTTATGATATTTTTACATCACTTAAGTCAAAATATTTTTTTACCAGTTCTCTAAGCATATTTAAATTTTTGCTTTCTCTTCCAATCAATACGCCCCGATCTCTCATCGACGAAACCTTGATATTCATAACGTTTTCATCAACGATTATCTCTTCGGCAACAATTGGTGAGATGAAACCCTTTATAAACTTAACTGGTTCAGAACTGTATTCAACCACCTTAATTTTTTTCTTCATAAGATCGTTTAATCTCTTAACATTTTTTCCCTTCGGACCAACTGCTTTAGCTCCTTGATTCTCATCAACAATAAAAACCAACATTTCATTATAAGGAAAACAATTTTTTACACCCGCATGTGTAATAGACTCAAAAAGATTGATAAACTGGATTGTTTTTAGATCGTATTTATTCATTTTTTAATGCAACACATATTTATAGAAAAAGGTTTCTTACAAATTGCTCCTAACTCCTTACTATTCTCTTTTAGTTTTTCCAACTTACATTTGCCTATTTCACAATATTTTTCAAGTGAATTCATAGCATCCTCTTGGCAATTGCTAGACACAAAAACCTCTTTAACTTTTCCTTTTTTCAATAATTTTAAGGTTTCATCGCTTCCAATTATTAATGTATCATCTTTAAGTGCCTTCTTTAAATTATCCATACTCATTTCTTTTTACCTGCCTTCTCTTTTTTTATTTGTGCAACTAATCCTGGTAATCCTGTACCCATAGGAATAGGTTGATTAATCATAACATTCTCAATAACACTTCTTATTTTATCCACTTCTCCAGTTATACTGGCATCAACAATATGTTTTATTGGAGTCTCAAAACTTGCTCTTGCCAATACACTTTCTTTTTCTCCAGAAATTCCGCCCCTAGTTATTCCTTTTACAGTTCCTGTGTGGGTCATTAATTCAGACAAAAACATAACGTGCCTAATATCAATATCTAAACCTTGATTTTCCAAAACAGCTAAACACTCATTCATTATAGCTTGTTTCGCAGCCTCAATCCCTAAAATAGAAGCAATTTCAAACAAATTATTAGATGTTGTTAGTCTTGGATCAATTTCTTTTAACTTAAAAACTTCTTTTAGATTTGTTCCCGCACACTGTATTACATACTTATTGTCTTTTTTAGTTGGTAGAACTTGTGTGATGCCAGAAATTCCCCTAACAATAACTTCTTTAGCTTTTTGCTTTAATCTATATAATCCAGTTAAATCTCCTTCTTCTTTTGAAGATTCTAAAATAAATCCCCTAGTACAATCCTTTACATTAACATCTTTAAGCTTAGCAACCAAAGTGTCAAAAATCTCTGCCTTCTTGAATCCAAGGTCTTTAAGTTTTTTAGTATTAAGAGTAACTTCTACAGTCGCTTTCATCATATTCAATGAAAACTCAGAACTAATCTCTTGTAGAGTCATTTGTTTAATAAAACTAGCAACTTTTCTTATAGTTTTTTCATCTTTAGTATATTCTGGTTTCAAATAAACCATCATAGAGGGAGTAGAAGGTTCTTTTCTAGCATCAAAGATTTCAATCAATCTTGGAAGCCCCCTTGTAACTTGCACTTCTGCAACACCTGCCATATGAAAAACATTAAGGGTCATCTGAGTACCTGGCTCTCCAAACGATTCAGCAGTTATAATCCCAACAGATTCTCCAGGGGAAATCAATGATGTTATATATTCTTGTTTAACTTCTTCTAAAACTTTTTTTATTTCGGCAGAAGTCAATTTACTTATTTCGGCCTCTTTTTTTACATCTTCTATAATCTTCCCTGGTAATTCTTCCTTATATTTTGAATATATATCTGCCATATTTATTTACCTTTTATTTGTGATATTATTTTTTTAATATTTACTGAGCCACCATCACTCTTAGCAACATCAATACCATCATCCCCATATTTAAATTGAATTATAGTTTTTTCAGCATCTCTTACAGTACCATCATATTCTATTCTTAAATCTTGTAAAGCACTAGACAATCTTCTATATAAATATCCAGATTTAGGAGTTCTCAAAGCAGTATCCATCAAAGCATCTCTACCAGTCATCGCACTAAAGAAATATTCAGTTGGTTTCATTCCGCCCTTATATCCTCTTTCAACAAATCCCTTAGATTCTGGACGAATATCTCCTTTTTTAAATAAAGATAACGTTCTACCACGATATCCTCCTTTTATTCTATTTCCCCCCATAGACTGTTGTCCAACACAGGCAGCCATCATACTAAGGTTTAACATATTACCCTTAGCTCCAGACTTTGCCATAGTTATACTATTATTATTTTCTTCTTCAATACCAACACTTACATTTTTTCCAATATTATTTCTAACATTATTTAAGACTTCAACGATTCTGATTTCTAAGGTTTCATCAACAGTATTTCCAGGCAAAGCCTCCAACTTACCATCTCTATGCTCTCCAATAAGTTTATCGACTTTTTGGTACGCAGATTCTATTTCTTTTCTATTTTTTTCTAGGACTTTTGATGGCAAATCACTATCTGAAATAGAAGTTGTAAACCCTAATTCCAGCAGAGTTACAATTCCTAATTTGAAAACATTACTCATAAAATTTATACCAACTTCGTCACCATATTTAGAATAAATAGATCTTATTAATGCCCCATTTTCTTCTCCAATAGAAACATTATCAATAGTTCCTTTCTTAAGTAAACTATTTTTTATTAAAACAGATTCTCCATCTTTACTCTTTCCTACAAAATCGAGACCATCCGGCAATAAAACACTAAATATTTCTCTACCAGAGACAGTATCTTTGAATTTTGAGAATTTGTCTTTCTCAAGAATACCAATTGAAATTAACAATTGTATTGCTTTACTTTTTATGAATTCTACATCTTTTGTAAGCAAATAAATACCTGATATTGAGTCTTCAATAGAACCAATAACATTCATTCCATTTTTAGGGCTAATTATATGTTGCTGAACAATCATCAGAATTTCTGCCTCAGCTCTAGATTCTTCAGTTTGTGGGATATGTAAGTTCATTTCATCACCATCAAAGTCAGCATTATAAGGAGTACATACAGCAGGATTTAATCTAAAACTTCTTCCCGGGAGAATTCTTATCTTATGAGCCATAATACTCATCCTATGCAAAGATGGCTGTCTATTGAAAATAGAAATGTCTCCATCCATAAGGTGTCTTTCAACAATATATCCAGATTGTAATTCTTCTAATAAAACCTCAACAATATCCTCGGTTATTTTTTTCTTTTTACCATCAGGTCTAATTACATAGTTTGCACCAGGATATACTGTAGGGCCACTTTTAATAAATTCTTTCAGCCAGTCAATATTCCATTCTGTAACTTTCTCTGGAATAGTTAATTCCATTGCAACAGATTTAGGAATACCAACTTCATTGAATTTAATCTTTGGATCAGGACTAATAACTGTTCTTGCAGAATAATTAACTCTCTTACCAGCCAAATTATGTCTAAATCTTCCTTCTTTACTCTTTATTCTTTCAGTTAGTGTTTTCAAAGGTTGTCCACTTCTATGTCTTGCAACAGGTAACTGGGCAACAGCATTGTCAAAAAAAGTAGTTATGTGATACTGCAATAAATCCCATAAATCTTCTATAATAATTTCTGGGGCTCCAGCATTAATATTTTCAAATAGCCTTTGATTAATTCTAACAATATCACTTAATTTATGAGTAAGATCATCTTCAGACCTTTCTCCAGATTCTAAAGTAATACTTGGTCTGATTGTTACTGGAGGAACAGGTAAAACATTTAATACCATCCACTCGGGTCTAGCAACTGCAGGATTCATTCCAATACAAATAATATCTGAATCTGGTATTCTTTCAAGTCTTCCTCTCACCTCAGTAGGAGTTAGCCTCTTAGAGTCTTCTAGAATTATTGATGGTTTTTCTAAAGTAATTTTGTGTTGCTTTGCATTACAATGAGAACATTTTTTAGCAAGTTTTAGTTTAGCAACCAATTCTCTAATTATTTTTCTTTTATCTTTAGTTCTTTTTTCTCTCTCAGCAACTTCTAATTTTTTCAGGTGAAGCTGGATCTTTTCATCATCTAAAACAAATCTTCCACAGTCTCTACAACTTATTCTCAGTAAATCTAAAATTCTATCAATATAATTAATATGAACAACTGGTCTAGCAAGATCCATAAAACCAAAGTGTCCAGGGCATTCTTTCAACTTCTGACTGCAAGTTTTACATCTTAAACCAGGATCAATAACTCCCATCCTAATATCCATCAATCCCCCATCAACAGGATATCCTTCTCTATCATATAATTCAGGGGTTATAATTTTAGTAACAGATATTTTTTTTATTTCTTTAGGCGAAAATAGTCCAAATGAAATCGAATCTATTTTTTTCTCAGCATATTCTACCATTTTCTAAAATTTCCCCTTTAATTTTATTCTTGGATAAACCATCAAACTCTTTAACTCATCTAACAATAATTTAAATGCATAGCTTAATTCAACAGAAGAAACTTTGCTGTTAGAACCACATCTTGGACAAAGAGGTTTATTTTTATATGAATCATAGGTTCCTATAAGTCCACATTCTTCACATACATGTACAATGGTCTTATCAGAATCAAACCTTTCTTTTAGTAATAAAGAAGCCCCATGTGCTACTAAACAATCTTTCTCCATCTCCCCCAATCTTAGTCCTCCACCCATTGCTCTACCTTCAACAGGCTGTCTAGTTAATAATTGGATTCTTCCAGAAGCTCTTGCGTGTAACTTGTTCGCAACCATATGCTTCAATTTGAAATAATAAATATTGCCAGTATAAATTTTTGCCTTAAATCTTTCTCCAGTTAAACCATTATAGAAAACTTCAGTACCATCTTCTCTGAATCCATTCTTCAACAACTCTTTTCTTAATTCATCTTCATTCGGAGTATCAAAGGTAGTTGCATCAATTTGTGCTCCTCTCAACGCACCAACTTTTCCAGTTAATATTTCCAATAAATGTGAAACAGTCATTCTAGATGGGATACTATGTGGGCTAAAGATAAGGTCTGGCGTTATGCCTTTCTCACTAAATGGCATATCTTCATGAGGAACCAACAATCCAATAACTCCTTTCTGTCCATGTCTAGAAGCAAATTTATCCCCTATTTCAGGTATTCTTTGTTCTCTCAATCTCACTTGTACTAACCTATTACCTTCATCATTTTCTGTTAAGAAAATAGAATCAACAAGTCCTTTATTCCCTTCTCCAACAGCGACGGAACTTTCTCTTCTTGTTGTAACCGCAACATTAAATTCATCGGCACCACTCAAGAATCTTGGAGGACTTGTTCTACCAATTAAAACATCATCAGTTCCAATTTTCGCTTCTGGAAAAATAATACCATCATCTTCCAAATTTCTATAATCCTTCTCAGATTTATATCCTTTAACTTCAGGATCAGGAATACTTATTTCATCCATCAATCCTCCAGAATATCTAACCTCGCTTAGTGAGAAGGGTTTGAAAAAAGTAGACCGTGCTAATCCTCTTTGCACACTCCCTTTATTTAAAATAACAGAGTCCTGCATGTTATAACCTTCATAACTCATAACAGCAATAGTTAAATTTTGTCCAGAAGGATGTTCTTCATAACCAAATGCATCATGCATAAAAGATTTAACAATTGGTTTTTGTGGATAATGCAGAATACTTGCATCTGTATCCATTCTCAATAAAAAGTTTGTAGCATATAATCCAAGTGCTTGTTTTTGAATTTTACTACCCCTAATCAATCTTGAAGATGAACCATAATTAGAATATGGGACTAAAGATGTAACTACCCCCAAAACTGTAACCGGACTAATTTCTAAATGAGTATGTTCTTTTGTTAATTCTTCCTCATCCATTGCAACCAATGTATTTTCTTCCTCTGCCGCATCAAGATATTCTATTACTCCTTGTTCAACTAAATCTGCCCACTTTTTCTCTCCTGATTTAATCTTTTCAATAAGTTCCTCAGTTAATTTAGAAACTCCATTTTCTACTATAATTACTGGTCTTCTTAATCTTCCTTTATTTGTTTCAATTGATATTTCATTAAATTCTTCATTATAAGATATATTTAACTCTGGAGAAATTGTTCCTTCTCTTCTTTTTTTTCTTATATTATCAACAAACTCTTTAGAATTATCTACAACCCCCACATATTTTTCATTTAAATAAACATCAACCATTTTATATAAGTTTTAGAGATTCTCCTTCAAGTATTTTTTTAATTTTTTCCTCATTACCATTTTTAGAAATTGTAGACAACAACGATAGATTTTTTCTCAATCCAATTGGGGTACCTTCTGGTGTTTCTACTGGGCACAATCTCCCCCAATGAGTACTATGCAAGGCTCTTGCATCAAAATTTTCTTGAGAAGAAGTTAACAAACTAACAACTCTCTGTAAATGTGAAATTGTATCAACAGAATTTGTTCTAGCAATATTCTGGCTTATTCCCGCTCTTCCACCTGGCCAAGTACCCGTAGCCATAGCGCTCTTTATTCTAGAACTCAATAATTGATCTCTTATAATAATTTTTACAGACGTAAATTTTCCTCTCTTAACTAATCTTTGAAAATTATATAATATATCCTGAACTAATGCTCTTAAATTAACTCTAAATAAATCATGTAACAAATCTCCACTCATCTTAAGTTTTTTATTAGAATAATGATCTTGATCAGAAATACGGGCATCACCATTAGAGATGTAAATATATCTTTTTATTAACTTACATAAATGATATGCTTTATTCAATCTGTCTTTTGGTGTAGATCCTCCAATATGAGGTAATAAATATCTATCCAACTGTTCAAGTGTTCTCTCCTCAACAAACTCTTTTTGCATCATACCTATTCGTTTAGCCAAACTTTCAACAGCTTCTTTTTGATTTTTTAGGTCTACAGAATTGTATAAATTAACTAAAATATCGTCAGTTTGTTTATCTGAACCAATCATCTCCATTATAGTTTGATCCTTAACTAATCCCAAGGATTTTATAACTTCAATAATTGGAACTCTCTGGAACCTAGCAAAACTAAGATTAATAATTCCTTCTTTCATTTGTTCAATTGTATGAGGTATCCTATAATTCTCTCTCTCAGAAAATAATTTTCCAACAAAGGGGCTTGGTCCAGTTGCTGCCTTTTTAACAAAAAACTTATTTGAAGCTAAATCTTCGACAGTAATTAAAACTCTCTCATTTCCATTTAGAATAAAATATCCGCCAGTATCTGCAGGGTCCTCTCCATTTTTAACCAAATCTTCCTTCTTAAGACCATTCAAATGGCAATACTTTGACCTTAGCATAATTGGCATTTTTCCAACTTGTAATGTAAATAATTCTCTTTGGATATCATTAATATATGTGGCAACTTCCATAAATATTGGAGCAGAATAAGTTAGCTTTCTCAATCTTGCTTCCATTGGGTAAATATTTCTTTTAGATCCATCAGCCTCAGTTATTTCTGGTTTGCCAACTTTAATTTTATTAAATTTAATTTTAAAATTCTCAAATTCCTGAGGGATAATTGTAGGGACTATTTCTCCCATCTCGTCTATAATTCTTTGTAGCTCTTTATCTAAGAAATTATTAAAGGAATTAATATTAGATTCAACTAAAGAATAATCTTTAAAATAATTCTTAATTATATCTTTATATCCCTTAACCATGAACGACCACCCTGAAAAATTCTTGTTTTATATTAGTAGGACTATCTCTAATTATTTTTATAACATCGCCAATCTCTGCCTTCAAAGACTCTATTGCAGGATCGCTTTGTAGAATAACTGGCAATTGATTTAATTTTATATTATATTCTTCCAAAACAGAATTCGTCTCTTCTTCTGTCAACCTTATATGCTCGGGCACTAAGGAATGTTTTGTAATATTAAATTCTTCTGCCATTTTTATTTATTGGATGGACCGGACGGGACTTTCAACGCATTTCCCATTCGAAACACATGTTTGAACCCGCGACCCCTTGGTTAAAAGCCAAGTGCTCTACCAAGCTGAGCTACCAGTCCATCTTGTTTTAGCAAATGTTGCTACGCCCTGACCGGGATTCGAACCCGGGTCGCAGCCTCGACAGGGCTGCATGATAACCAACTACACTATCAGGGCATAGTTCCCACTAAATCATCAATGAAATTGTCGTTAATTTTTAGAGACGGCCATCTTTGTTTTCAGAGAGAATCTTTGCTGTAATTTTAGGGCAAACAAGTCGTTTATAAACTTTTTGGTTTTATCGAAGAAAAGAAATCCCGTCACCCGGATTTGAACCGGGAACCTCTCGGGTACGGCTAGCATATATTTCACATCCAGCCACAATGACCAAATCCAATATGCATCTACAGCCGAACGCTCTGCCGTTGAGCTATGACGGGTTAAGAAAAAAAGACTCAAATTAATTTATAAAACTAACGATTAATTGAAAATGTCTGCTCTATTAGATTTAACAAAAATAGGCCTACCTCTTCTTAGATATTTAGCAATTGCTGGGGGTGCACTCCTAATAATATGGGGTTTATACCTTATAGTATATTGAAGTAAAACCTCCTCTCTTTTCCCTATATTCCTTACATTCCATACAACTTTCGCAGACTTCCCAGATTCAGACTTAATAATATCTGGATTATGTACTCCAAAATTATTAATTTTTTCTATTCTTCCACTAAGTCTATCCATAACTTTTATGTTATAGATTTTTTTCAGAGTTTTATTCTTTAATGATAAAACTACATTTAAACTATAATACCCATCATTATCTTTTCTGATTGAGATAATTTTTTTCTCCAAGGATATATCTCTTTTCAAAAAGTAATATAATAATAAGAAAAACAGTATTGCCAAAACAACTGCCAAAGAAAACCACCTATAATTAGTTTCAACAATAATTGTTTTAGTTTGATCTGGTTCTAAATCAAAATTCCAACTTAATATATAATATGAGTCTTCCTTAGTTATTGAATCTGGAGCGGGATTTGTTGACGTAAAAAATTTCTCAAAAAAAGTCAATCTCTTCATATAATTCTCATGACTTATTGTATTTCCTGTATTTGTTCTTATAATTGTTTCTTTATCATACAAAATACTTTCTTCGGGAGCACCAACTCCACTTACATCAGTAAAGTAGCCAATATTAATAGTATTTTCTTTTTCAAGTACCAACTCTCCTCCACGATAAAAATCAAAATAAATTACATTGTCTCCCTCATTAACAACTCCATCAAATTCAACGGGGAGTTCTAGTTCAATAGTTTCATACGGACGAATACTAAATTCTTCTTCAATATCAAAATAAGCACTATGAAAATCTAGTGTTAAATTATTAATTGTTAAATCATAATTATTTCTAATATTAACTCTAAATAAATTCTCCTTATTTGGATTGATATTTTCCGAAGAATCAAATTCTACAGAAATAGCTTGATCATAGCTAACAACATGGATCTCAAATAGCTGACTTGTTTCAATAGTCTCATTACTAATGGATTGTACAGTTAGCAAAATTCCATAATCTCCTGGCTCCTTATCTGAAAAAGGTTCAAAAAAAAGTTGAACAGACTCAAATCCTGCTTGATTAATAGTCACAATATCACTATCTAAATTCCAATCCCAATATACAACTGGTTTTAATATTCTAAAACTGTCTTGAAAATCTTGATTATTTCTAATCTTAAAATAAAATTCTGCAGATTCATCTGGTAAGATTGTATCTTTTATTGCATTAACCTCTGTTTCTATAGGATCTATAGCAAAAACCTGAGAGCTAAACAAAAATAAGAATATAATGCCAAAAATCACTCCTTTATTCATGAACGGGGGAACTAACCGAGATATTTAAACTTTTTCATAACCAAAGGCTTATAAATTATATATTTCCCCTTAAATTTCAATCTAGAGTGTCTAGACAAAAAATTCTAGCAGTTCTAGGAGAGTAACAAAATGGAAGGAAAAGTTAAATGGTTTAACAAAAGAAAAGGCTTTGGCTTTATCGAAGGAGAAGACGGTGTAGATTATTTTGTACACTTTACAGCACTTGATAAAGGCACATTTATTAGAGAAGAAGATAGAGTATCTTTTGATGTAGCAGATACAGACAAAGGAAAACAAGCTCAAAATGTTGTTTTGCTTCAAAAAGGAAGTGAAATAGCAAAAGAAGAACCACAAGAATCTGAAGAAGTGGAAAGTGAATCTGAAGAATCTGAGGAAGTGCCTAAGGAAGAACAAAACGAATCCGAAGAAACTGAAGAAGAGCAAGAAACTAAAGAAGAATAAATTTCAAAATATTTATCTAATTTCTTTTTATTTTTTCAATATTTATACTTAGAACTAAAAATTATTATAAAAAAAGTTTAGGTAAGGAAAGCCTTACCACTTTTATTTATTCTGCGTCTTCTGTATCTTCTTTTAGCTTTTCATACTCTTCTTCAGTTGTTTCTTCAGCTTCATCTTCAGAAGTTTCTTCAGCAGGTTTTTCTTCCTCTTCAGATTCCTCTCCTTCTTCTGATTCTTCAGCATTATCTTCGGAAGACTCTTCTTCAGATTCTTCTTCTGTTGTCTCTTCAGCTTCAGGTTCTTCCTCAGTTGTTTCTTCTTCTTGAGTCTCTTC